>JAAUOI010000333.1 GCA_012036375.1 Allobrachymonas sp.
AGCATTTGATAAATCGTCATTGGCATTTTTTTTGTGATTTTCGGTTTTCATTTTCGCGTTTTTCGCGTTACCTGGTTCTCATTTATTTAACGTATGTTTGTGCAAATTTCCATGCCATCTGCGCGAGCGGCTTAGCCCCAGCTGCAGAAGCCACAGCTTGCGCAGAAGATGCCGTGCCGGCTTCGACTCGTTTGGCGATGCCTTGCAAAATCGCCGCCAAGCGAAACGCGTTGTAAGCCAAGTAAAACGGCCAATCGACTTTGAGCTGATCGGGCGTGGCGAGCTGCGTTCGTTCGCAATAGAGGCGGATGTATTCAGCCTCACTGGGAATGCCCAAAGCGGCGTGGTCTAAGCCGCCAATGCCGCGAAATGCGCCCGGGGGGATGTGCCATGCCATGCAGTGGTAGCTGAAGTCTGCGAGCGGGTGGCCCAAGGTGGACAGCTCCCAATCGAGTACAGCGAGAACGCGCGACTCGGTAGGGTGAAAGATCACATTGTCTAAACGATAGTCGCCGTGCACGATACTGGTTTTGCTTTCACCTTTGGCGCTGGCTGGAATGTTGGCTGGCAACCATTGCATCAAACGATCCATTTCCTCAATGGGTTGTGTGATGGAGGCTTGATACTGCTTGCTCCAGCGGCCAATTTGGCGCTCGAAATAGCTGCCAGGTTTGCCGTAATTGCTCAAGCCTTGTTTTGCAAAATCTACCGTGTGCAGAGCGGCTTGTACGCGGTTCATCTCGCGATAAATAGCCCCACGCTCTTCGGGGCTCATGCCCGGCAAGGATTGATCCCACAGCACGCGGCCTGCCACAAACTCCATGATGTAAAAAGCGCGGCCAATGACTGATTCGTCTTCGCACAATGCGTACATTTTTGCCACGGGCACATCGGTTCCTGCCAAGCCGCTCATCACAGCAAATTCGCGCTCAATCGCATGCGCCGAGGGCAAAAGCTTGGCTACCGGGCCGGGCTTGGCGCGCATCACGTAGGATTGAGTTGGTGTGATGAGTTGATAAGTCGGGTTCGATTGCCCGCCTTTGAACATTTCTACTGTAATCGGGCCAGAGAAGCCAGCCACATGCACGCTCATCCAAGCATCCAGTGCCTGCACATCAAACGCATGCTTGCCCGAGACTACAACTGTGCCCTCAAAGTGAGAAAAATCCCCACTCATTCTTGCTCTCCGTTGCCGATGCGTTTGAGGCCATCTCGGCTGCGCACGATCAAGCCGCCGGGCTCTACCCGGATCAACTCTTCGCGCTCCATCTGCTTGAGCTCTTGGTTCACCCGCTGGCGCGATGCGCCCAGCAGTTGCGCCAGCTCTTCTTGCGCCAGATGCAGACCAATGCGCGTTTCATCAGGGTGTGCAAAGCTGGGCACGCCATAGCTGCGCGCCAAGTGCACCAGCTGCTTGGCCAGTCGCGAGCGCAAAGGCAGGGTGTTTAAGTCTTCCACCAAACCAAACAGCAGGCGAATCACGCGCGCGTTGTGCCTCAGTAAAGCTTCATACAGCTCGGTATGGTCCGATAAAATCTTGGTGAAATCATTGCGCGAGACGCACAAAATCGTGGTCTCACCATGCGCGTAGCAATCATGTGTGCGTTGGTCGCCATCAAAAATCGCCACATCGCCAAACCAAATGCCTGGCTCCACATAAGTGAGTGTGACTTGCTTGCCCGACACCGAAGTGCTGGATATGCGCACAGCGCCTTTGGCGCAAGCCACCCATTCGTCAGGACGGTCTCCACGTGCGGCGATCAGCTCGCCGTCGCGGTAGCGCTTCACATAGGAATAGCGCAGGATGTCGTGGCGCAGGCTCGGCGACAAAGAGGAAAACCAGCGCCCGCTGTTGATGGCTTCGCGCTCGTCTTGGGAAAGAATTGGTTCGTCCGAAATCATGTGTTTTCCATTGTGGCGTGAGTTATAGGCATGGCAGCCTCAGATTGTCACGTGAGCGTCTGCGACAATAGAGGCTTGATGACTGACACTGTAACCATTCCATTTTCCTCCGTTGGCTTGGCCGAGCCCATTCTCCGTGCCGTAGCCGAAAAGGGCTACACCACGATGAGCCCAATTCAAGCGGCGGCCATCCCACATGTGCTGCAAGGCCGCGATGTGATGGGCGCTGCGCAAACCGGCACAGGAAAAACCGCCGCCTTCGTGCTGCCGCTCTTGCAGCGCATGCTCAAGCACGAAACGCCTTCGCCATCGCCCGCGCGCCACCCCGTGCGTGCCCTCGTGCTCACGCCCACCCGCGAGCTGGCCGATCAAATTCAAGACAATGTCAAAGCCTATGCCAAATACACGCAGTTGCGTTCAACAGTCGTTTTTGGCGGCATTGACATCAAGCCGCAAATCGCCGAGCTGCGAAAAGGCGTCGAGATTTTGACGGCCACGCCCGGCCGCTTGCTCGATCACATCGAGATGAAATCGGCTGTGCTCAACCAGGTGGAATATGTGGTGCTCGATGAAGCCGACCGCATGCTCGATATTGGCTTTTTGCCTGATTTGCAGCGCATCCTCTCCTTCCTGCCCAAGCAGCGCATCACGCTGCTGTTTTCTGCCACCTTCTCGCCTGAGATCAAGCGTTTGGCCGCGAGCTATTTGCAAAATCCGATTTTGGTGGAAGTGGCGCGGCCCAACGAGACGGCAGCCAATGTGGAGCAACTGTTTTTCAGCATCCATGAAGACGACAAGCGCCGGGTGCTGCGCCAAGTGATTCGCGAGCGCGGCATCACGCAGGCTTTTGTGTTTTGCAACAGCAAACTCGGCTGCGCCCGCCTTGCCCGCACGCTGGAGCGCGATGGCCTGCGCACCACCGCGCTGCATGGCGACAAGAGCCAAGATGAGCGCTTGAAAGCACTCGAAGCTTTCAAAAAGGGCGAGGTCGATCTGTTGGTAGCCACCGATGTGGCTGCACGGGGCTTAGACATCAAAGACGTGCCCGCCGTGTTTAATTTCGATATTCCTTTCAATGCCGAAGATTACGTCCACCGCATTGGCCGCACAGGCCGTGCCGGCGCATCGGGCTTGGCGATTAGCTTTGTGTGTGGCGACGATAAGCGCTTGATTGGCGATATTGAAAAGCTCATCAAAAAAAAGGTCGAGTTCACGCCATTTGAAGCCGCAGAAGAAAGCCCTCGCCGAGGTGAGCGCTTCAATTCAGGCCGCAGGGCTTGGGGTGATGAGGAGGAGGTGCGAGAGGCTTCGCGTGATGCCTCTCGTGATGCAACACGCCCGTCACGCGGCGGTTATTCGGGGAGCTATGGCCGCCCAGCGCCCAAGCCAGTCGATCCCTTCTTTGACAAGCCTTACGAAGAAAAAGCGGCCACTGAGATCGCCTCATGGGACAACAGCAAAACATCGGCCACCACCGCCACATCGCTCAGCACTCCGTCCGGAAGGCCGACCTTCGATGCCTTGAGAAAATAGGTGCCCGTG
>JAAUOI010000334.1 GCA_012036375.1 Allobrachymonas sp.
CAATCGCAGGGAACACGCGCTTTTCATACAAACGGCGCGACAAATGCACTTCCGAATTACCCGTGCCTTTGAACTCTTCAAAAATCACTTCATCCATCTTCGAGCCAGTATCGACCAAAGCGGTGGCGATGATGGTCAGCGAGCCGCCTTCTTCAATATTTCGCGCCGCGCCAAAGAAGCGCTTAGGTCGCTGCAAGGCATTCGCATCCACACCACCTGAGAGCACCTTGCCCGAGCTTTGCACCACGTTGTTGTAAGCGCGAGCCAAGCGCGTGATTGAGTCGAGCAAGATCACCACGTCTTTTTCAATTCCACCAAACGCTTGGCGCGTTCGATCACCATTTCGGCGACATGCACGTGGCGAGCTGCTGGCTCATCGAAGGTGGATGAGATCACTTCGCCGCGCACGCTGCGCTGCATGTCCGTCACCTCTTCAGGGCGCTCGTCCACAAGCAAGACCATCAATGCACATCGGGATAATTGGCTGTGATCGCATGCGCAATGTGTTGCATCATCACGGTTTTGCCGCTTTTAGGCGGCGCAACCAGCAAAGCACGCTGACCACGACCAAACGGCGCAATCAAATCAATCACGCGGCCGGTGATGTTTTCATCGCCTTTGATGTCGCGCTCAAGCTTCATCTGCTCCTTGGGGAACAAAGGCGTTAAGTTTTCAAACATCACTTTGTGTTTGTTGCGCTCAGGCAAATCGCCATTGACCTTATCGAGTTTGTTCAACGCAAAGTAGCGCTCGCCCTCTTTCGGGATGCGCACTTCGCCTTCAATCATGTCGCCCGTGTGCAGATTGAAGCGGCGCACTTGGCTGGGCGAGATGTAAATATCGTCGGTGCTGGCGGTGTAGTCGGCTTCTGGGTTACGCAAAAAGCCAAAGCCATCGGGCAAGACTTCAAGCACGCCATCGGCAAACACTGTTTCGCCATTTTTGGCGCGCACCTTGATGATGGCAAACATCAATTCCTGCTTGCGCAAGCGGCCGGGGTTTTCAATGCCCAAGCCTTCAGCTTCGTTGACCAAGGCAGAGACGTGTTGGGCTTTAAGTTCGTTTAAGTGCATGGAAACTCCTGCGAGAGCGCTCCGATAGACGGAGTTGAAAAAATTGGGGGAGGGGAAACTGGAAAACGGCAGCTTGCCGAGGCCAGTTAATTGGGGGCAATGGCGCACAAAGCGCGTTGCGATACCGAAACTATAGCACTTTTTGCCAGCTGCCCAAAAGCTATGCGAATTGGCGATAATTTACGCATGCTTTTTTACTTTCCCCTGCCAAATCACTCGACTACGGGACCACAGCTCCCAAAGAGCTGGCGCACACCTTGCCGCAATTTCCCGCGCAATCCAAACAATTGATTGAGCTGCTGCGCCCCATGAACGCTAGCCAAATTTCTGAGTTGATGGATTTGAGCGATCAGCTCTCAGCACTCAATGTGGCACGTTACGCCGCTTGGAGCCCGAAATTCAGCGCAAAAAATTCCAAGCAAGCGATTCTTGCCTTCAATGGCGATGTCTATGACGGCTTGGATGCCAAGAGCTTGAAGCCTGCCGATCTTGAATGGGCGCAATCGCATCTGCTCATGCTCAGTGGCCTGTATGGCGCATTGCGGCCACTCGATTGGATGCAGCCTTATCGCTTGGAGATGGGCACGGCGTTGGCGAATCCGCAAGGCCGCAACCTCTACAAATTTTGGGGTTCGCGAATCGCTGAACACCTCAATGCGCAATTGGCATCTGAGAAACATGCAGTGATCGTGAATCTCGCGAGTAACGAGTATTTCAAAGTGGTGGATCGCAAAATGCTCAAAGCCCGCGTGATCGAATGCGTGTTTGAAGACTACAAAGCCGGCCAATACAAAGTCATCAGTTTTTTGCCAAACATGCACGCGGCATGATGGCGCGGTATGCCATTCAAAAGCGCATCAAAGAGGTGAAGAAACTCCAAGCATTTAACGCAGGTGGCTATGCCTTCGATGCCGAAAGTAGCGAGGAAGATCGTTTCGTTTTCAGGAGAAAACAATGACGCAAGTCATCACACCCGAGCTACGGCAGTGGATCGTGAGCCAAGCCCAAGCGGGTTTTGGCGCCGATGCGGTGCTGCAATCCATGCTGGCCTCGGGCTGGAAAGAAGATGTAGCGATTGAAGCGATGGAGACCACACTGCGCGATCATTTGCAAACCACACAGATGGCGCAACCCGTGAGCGATTTGCCGCCCCTCATGTCTGTGCCGCAACTGTCGATTTCGGAGCAGCCCCTGTATTTGGATTTACCCGATCGCCGCGTGAGCGTACTGTCTGCGATGAGTGAACCGAATATTGTGGTGATCGGCAATTTTTTGAGCGATGATGAATGCGATGGTTTGATTGAAGGCGCGAAACCGCGCATGGCGCGCTCGCTCACTGTGGCCACCAAAACCGGCGGCGAAGAATTGAATGCGGATCGCACGAGCAACGGCATGTTCTATGCCCGCTCTGAAACCGAACTGATTGCCCGCATAGAGCGCCGCTTAGAAGCCCTGTGCAACTGGCCGCTTGAAAACGGTGAAGGCTTGCAAATTCTGCACTACCGCCCAGGCGCGGAATACAAGCCGCATTACGATTATTTCGACCCCGCCGAGCCCGGCACACCCACGATACTTCGGCGCGGCGGCCAGCGCGTGGCCACCATCATCATGTATCTGCACGAGCCCAGCAAAGGCGGCGGCACCACCTTCCCCGATGTGAGACTCGAAGTCGCGCCCAAACGCGGCAACGCCGTGTTTTTCAGCTACAACCGTGCGCACCCCATCAGCAAGAGCTTACACGGCGGAGCGCCCGTGATCGAAGGCGAAAAATGGATCGCCACCAAGTGGCTGCGCGAAGGCAAGTTTGAATAGCCTGCGTGATTTACTGCAAAACGCCCCGCCGCTGCGTGATCACCTGTGACGCACTTACTGCGCTTGCCTCATTACCCCAGCTCGCGCGAATATAGCTGGCCACTGATGCAATGTCTTCATCAGACAGCACATGCACGAAGGGCGGCATGCCATAAGGGCGCGGGTTGCCAGCGGTGGAGGGCGCATAACCGCCTGCCAAGATGATGCGAATGAGATTGGCGCTCGATGCCATCGTCACCGCGCGATTGCCAGCCAGCGCGGGCAGTGCCACATTGCCTTCCACCTTCAAGCCTTGGCCGTTCTCGCCATGGCAGGTGGCGCAGTGCTGGGCATAGAGCTGTCCGCCCTGGCTGCGTAGGCGCTCGTCAAGAGATGCACTGGATCGGGCAGCAGCCTGCGGCGCTTGCAGCACGGGCAGGCTTTGCAAATAGGCTGCCGTAGCATTTAAATCTGCCTCGCTCCAATGCTGTGTGCTTTTGCTGACAACTTCTGCCATCGGCCCGAGGACGGAGGCATTCGTCGTCACGCCGTTTTTCAAAAGTGCCACGACC
>JAAUOI010000335.1 GCA_012036375.1 Allobrachymonas sp.
GCGACGAGTACGACGCCGAGCCATAACACTACGTCCCGTGACCCAATTCACTGGACTTGCCCGTCGCGTGAGACCTATCGGAGACGGTCGAGGCCAGTTGCCTTAGCGGCACCACTTTGGCATCCGGCCACAGAAGCTGCCCTCCAGCGATCACGACAATCTCACCTGCTTTCAGACCGCTCGATAAAACAACCTCACCGGTCCGATATGCTGTGATGGCCACTGACCGTAAATGTGACGGTGTTCGTTTCAGGATCCACCACCCAGACCTTCGGCTTACCATGGCCGAGGTGAGCGCTGTCCAGGGCAGGATGACGAGATCGCGCGGCTCTATCGCGCGACGCAGGACACGCTGACGCGTTGGGTCGAGCTGCTGCGCGATGGCTTGACCTATGATCTGGAAGGACTTTCCCCCGGGCCCGCGTGTGCGCCGCTGCCGATCGAACACCGCTTTGATCACGCCGAGGTGCCCGGGGATGCCCCGCTCGAAGCGCTTTCGATTGCTCCCGGTCCGCATCTGGCAGGGTCCGAGCGCAGCCAGCCCGTGGTCCGCGCAATGCTGGCTTTGGCATCTGCGTTGAACAGACCCACGATGCGAAGCATCCACGGCTGTACAACCGAGAGCTTGCTTGGCATGGCGAGTAAGTTACAAGCTTGGTCAACCCATGCTTGCTGAGTTTGAGCGGGTGCATGTGGAGCCAGCCAGACTTTTCCCCAAGTTTGCTGCCCTTGGTTTGCCATGCCCAGCGTGGCTAAAGCCTGTCCTACATCACCGATGAAAGCAAAACTGTGCAATTGATCAGCACGCACCATGATTTGCGCAGGCTTACCCTGAACCAAATGACCCAATGCACGCGCGCCTAGCGCAGAAACAGTGACTCCAGGGCCGTAAAAATCACTGGCGCGAAGCACGCTGACTTTTAAATCGCCTCGCTCGTGATGCGCCATGAGATCGCCGTGCATTTGTGAGCGCACCCTGCCTTTGACCGAGCGAGCGCTTGTTGCGTTTGCTCTGTGATAGTTGCGCGGGCATCGAGCATGTAAAGATTTTCTAAGGCAACATAGTGCGCCCCTGCGCGCGCTGCCGCCTCAATCGTATGAGCCTGCAAGCGTGGAAATAATTGCGCCCATTGTGAGTATGCAGGTCCCAGCGCTTGGTAGACGACGCTTGCACCTCGAGTGATTTGAATGGTTTGCTCCAAGTCAGATACATCGGCTTGAATAATGCGAACCTGTTGCGGCATCAACTGCGGGCGCTTGCCGCTTCGGTTCACTGCCTTCACTGCAACACCTTTTGCGCACAAGTGATGCGCAGCCCAGCATGCGGCTGGCCCTGTGCCGAAAATAAGATGAAACCCAGACGTTTGTAGTGCGCTCATGGCTGTTGTCTTCGCTTTTAGATCAAATCGCTTTGCCACGGCGGATGAGCACCACCCCCATACAAACCATCCAGATCATATAAAGAATACTCAGTGGCGCGATGTAGGCAGATAAATTCAGGCCGAACAATTCCAAAGACAAAAAGAACAAGCCCAGAGCCGTCGCCCAAGCCATGGCGGCAAGCCAGCGCGGCATGCTCGGTTTGGCCCAAAGCGCCGCAGCAAAAAACGCCACGCTGGTTGCAGCAAGCAAGAACACACCCAAAACTTCGCCTACACCGCCTGCATAAGCGTTGAATGCGGTGTAAATCGTCGAAATCACAGATTGCCCAGCTGGATCTGCCACTTGGTACTGCGCGGCCAGCGCAGGCATGACCGTGAGCCAGCGAATAATGCCCAAGCAACGCGCCAGCGTCGAGAGCAAAGCAAAGCCAACAGCCAACTTGAGTAATAAAGGCAACTCATCTTGACCCGCGATGGCGCGACTCATGAGCAACATCACAGGAAAAAGAGCAAGGAATACACCAGGTAGACGCTATAGCCCAACTTGATGGACGCGCTCTGCGTGAGCATCAAAGGCAGGTTGTGCGCTGCGGGTAAGTCAAGATTTGCTGGCCAGCCGATGGCCGCGCCCAAAACGCCCAAGGGTACGAAAAATAGAAGGGCATGAAAAATGGCTAAAAAGCCCGCGCTGCGCTGAATAGAAAAAGTTTGCATGTTGAAACCCTAGGTAGTTAAACGATGGGTGAATTTTGAATTCATAAGTCATGTCTTTATTATTTATAATTTGCAAAGCATAATTGCAAAATTGCAATCAAAATTAGCTGACTGGCTTTTCCAAAACACACGGCGCTGGTAGTGTTCTGATCAGTCTTTCATCGATCTCTTATGGACTCAATTCACACTGCTTCTTGGGACTGGATCAAAAGCTTTGTCGCAGTGGCAGAGCATGGCTCAGTGCTGGCTGCAGCGCAGCATTTGCGCACGAATCCAGCTACGGTGAGCCGCCAAATTGCCGCTTTGGAAAAATCAATGGGTATGGAGCTGTTTGTTCGCAGCCGACAAGGCATGCAGCCCACAATGCCCGCTATGCAGTTTTTAGAGCCTGCGCGTGCCATGCATTCGGCGATGTACAAGCTCAGTTTAGGCGCCGCGGCCAACGACGCGCAAGTGCAAGGCGTGGTACGCATTAGCGTGAGCGTGAGTTTGGCGCATTTTGTGCTGCCCGAACTCTTGGATGTGTTCCGCAGCCAGCACGGCGGTATTCAATTTGAAGTGACTGTCACGGATTCGGTGAGTAATTTGTCGCAGCGACAAGCCGATATCGCCATTCGGCTGATGCAGCCAGAGCAGCAAGATTTGATTGCCAAGCGGGTGGGTTATTTGTCGGCTGGGTTGTATGCAAGTCAGCGGTATTTGTCTAGGCGCGGCATCCCGACGATCGATTCTGACTCGCTGATGCTGCACGATTTCATTGATGTGTCGCCACAGTATCCTTTGCGCACTGGTTTTACCAAGGCTGGTTTTGCACAAATTAACTCGCGCATCATCTGCTCAACATCTGACCATGCAAGCGCTTGGCAAATGCTGCGTGCAGGTTTGGGGATTGGCAGTGGTCTGACCGTCGTGGCCGAGCGCGACAACCAAATCGTCAAGGTGTTGTCAGAAGCTAGTTTGCCTAAGTTCCCCGTCTGGCTGGTGACGCATCGTGAACTCAAAACACAAGTACGCTTGCGACTTGTGACGGACTATTTGGCACAAACGCTCAAGTCATTGGTGGGTTGAAGGCTTGATGCTTTGTATTTACTTATTTGTGTTGTCTTGCTTGTGTGGCTTGCATGGTTTGCGAGGCTTGATCCGTGTGCGACCTGTGCGCAGCAGCTTTTGAGTACAGCGCGCGAAGATCTTCACAGCAACCTCTATGCCACGCGCGCTTATTTGATGGCGAAGTCTTCAAAAACGCAAATACTATAAAATTCAATAGCACTCCGCGCAATCAATACGCCCAGCTACCGCTCCAAAAACACCTAAAAAAATCAAAACAACGA
>JAAUOI010000336.1 GCA_012036375.1 Allobrachymonas sp.
GCGACGTCATAGCGGCAACGCCGCGTCGTCCTACGCCGTTTATCGGCGCAACGCATTGCGCGCCAAGTTGTCTACAACATTCGGCGCAATCAATTTCAACCAGCGTGCGAGTTTTCCTTTGCCGGTCATCACCACTTCGCGTTTGCGCGCCGCCATGCCGTCAACGATCAAGCGCGCGCATTCTTCAACCGTCATCGCGCCTTTTTCATCGAGGCCGCTGGAGCCTATTGATCCGGCACGAATTATTCAAGATTAAGCGGCATAAGCCACACGCGGGTCTTGGAAATATTTCTTTACCCGTTCCGGATTGGCTTCGATGAGTTGCATATGCGTTGTCGCCGCCGCTTTCAGTTTAGTTTTGGTGCGCGCCGACACCTTCGAGCCGATGGCGTATTTCAAATCGGCATTGAGTCTTTCATCCGGATTCAATTCCGGGCTGTAGCTCGGTAGGTAGAAGATTTCAATCTGCTGCGTCTTGTCTGCGAGCCACGCCTTCACCAGCTTGCTGTGATGTACCCGCAAGTTGTCGAGAATCAGAAACACCTTGCGATCCGCATCCTTAATTAGTGCGGCTAGAAATTCAATCAGCTTGTCGGCATTGAATGATTCGTCTACGATCATCCAGCGCACCTTGCCTTGGTTGGTGACGGTGGAGATCATCGATAACTTTTCGCGTGTGCCGCCGACCGTGAAGGCCACTGGGGTCTGGCCTTTGGGCGCATAGCCGCGTCCACGCACATCGGTGTTGACCAGTGCGGTTTCATCGCCCCAGTGAATCTCGCCGCTGTCTGCCTTGGCCTGCGCTTCGATCTTTGGGTATTGCTCGTCCAGCCATTTCTGGACGGCTTCAGGGCGCTGTTCGTAGGCGCGCTTGATCGGCTTTTGCGGGGTGAAGCCCCAGCGCTTTAAGTAGTTGCCGACGGCGCGCACTGATAAGGCGATGCCACATTCACGCTCGATCAGTACCCCAACGGCGGCACGGCTCCACAGCGCAAAGTCCATCTTGAGCTGCTCAGGACGCCTGTCGCAGATGATGCGCTGGATAGTTTGCTCTTGATCTTCACGGAGGCTGCGCCCGCTACCCTGTTTCTTGCCGCGCGCGTCGGGCTTGAGTGCCGCCCATTGGCCTTCGGCAAACAGACTGATGGCGGCATTGACAGCCGACCAACTCAGCCCAGTTTGTTCAACGATGCTCATCACGCCGATGCCCTTACGATGCAGCCGGATGACTTGCTTACGGCGCTCATGTAGTACCTCGCGTGATTGCGTTCTTGCGTCTTCTTTGTCCATGCATGTTCTGACAACAGCCAAGCCTTAAAGTTCATGGATAAATCATGCCGAGTCAATAAGCTCTGGCGGATGTGGGAATCCATCGCCCAGCCGACGATCTCGCGGGTAAACAAATCGAGCACGCAGCAGACATACAGCCAACCTTCCCGTGTCCAAAGATAAGTGATGTCGGAGAGCCAGACTTCGTTGGGCGCACGTGCGTGCGTGCCGCCAAAATCTTGTTCGAGCAGGTTCGGCGCAATCGGTAGCGCGTGCGCCGCATCGGTCGTGGCCTTGTATTTGACGCCCGCTTTGGCTTTGAGTCCGAGGGCTTGCATGATGCGGCGCACACGATCAAAACCGCCCGTGTAGCCGTGTTGCTGGCAGAGCGATCGAAAGATGCGTGGTGCGCCGTATTTGCCTTTGAACGTGACAAATACGCGCCCGATGAGATTGGCGAGTTCGTCGCGCGCCACCGCCGTGGCTGAAGCTGGGCGCTTGACCCAAGCGTGATAGCCCGCCTGCGTCACCGAGAGCACGCGGCAGATGATCGGCAGCGCAAAATCGCCAATCAGCTCGCGCTGCATGAAGGCGTACTTCACAGACTCTCGCGAGCAAAGTACGCCGCTGCTTTTTTTAAGATCGCTACCTCAATCTTCAGCCGCGAGTTCTCCGCCTTCATCCGTGCAATCTCAGCCTGCTCGGGCGAGACTGCACGTCGCCCCGCCTCCTCGGTGAGCTTGCCCGCCTCGTAGAGCCGCTCCCAGTCCTTCACCAACTTCGGCAGCAAATCGAATTTCTTGCCCGTTTGCGCCAAGCTCAGGTTCTCTGCCTTCTTGTGCCGTACCACTTGCGCTTTGAATTCCAGCGTGAAAACACGCCGCGTAACGCGCAACTTGCCCGCGCTATTCTTCGTCAATTCCATCTCCGTCTACCTGCCTTTAAGTACTCAACGGAAATCGTACAGGTTCAACTCTGGACTTACGTGCGCGATGATCGAGCTGCCCCCATTGATCCTAACGCCGTTGAACCACCCGCCGTGTGGTTCGCCTACTCGCCCGACCGCAAAGGCGAGCATCCACAAACGCATCTCAAAGACTTCCAAGGTATCCTGCAAGCCGATGGCTACGCGGGCTACGAGCGGCTCTACGAGAAACGCGATGAGCATGGCGCTCCCCAAATCCTCGAAGCGGCGTGCTGGGCACACGCTCGGCGCAAATTCTTCGATATTCACGCTCTCGCCGAGAAGAACAAGCATGCGACGAGCAATACGCCAATCGCCACATCGGCGATCGAGAGGATCGGCGCGCTCTATGCCATTGAAGAACACATTCGCCGCAAACCACCCGACGAGCGACGGCGAATCCGACAACTGCACACGAAACCGAAACTCGATGAATTGAAGCAATTCTTCGAGGCAAGCCTTCTCCAAGTCTCCAAGAAATCTGATCTGGCGGAGGCGATCCGCTATGCGCTCACGCGCTGGGTCGCCTTAACTCGCTTCATCGACGATGGGCGCATTGAAATCGACAACAACGCGGCTGAACGTGCGCTGCGCTGCGCTGCGTCGCCTTGGGCCGCAAGAATTTCCTCTTCGCAGGATCGGATGCAGGGGGCGAGCGCGCCGCTGCGATCTACAGCTTGATCCAGTCGGCAAAATTGAATGGCATCGATCCCGAAGCCTATCTGCGATACGTGCTCACCCACATCAACGAGCACCCGATCAAGCAAATCGCAGAACTATTGCCCTGGTGCGTCGCCGACAAACTCGCCGCGACTAACAGCATTAACCCCGCTGCCAATTCGATCGCCGCCTAGCCATCAACACCCTCACGTTTGTCAAGACGGTTTAGTTCGGACGCTTACACTGGATTTAGTACCGCACGCGAAACACCGCACTATCTTTCGGCAGCGAACCGCGCCGATCATACAGCCGCGTCGTCGACACATTGGCATGCCCGAGCATCTCTTGCACCTTCGCAAGGTCGGCCCCGTGCTGTAAAGCATTAGTGGCCGCCGTCGCACGCAGTGCATGCGCCCCGATACCTTGCGCATCGATCCCGATCGATCCTGCGTAATGCTTGATCGCCTTGTAAGCCCCATCGGGGGTAATTGCACGTTGCGCATCCTCACCCGTCATGAAACGCGCGAGCGTT
>JAAUOI010000337.1 GCA_012036375.1 Allobrachymonas sp.
GTCGAAGGGATGCATAGAACTTGGTAGTCTACCGTTGTTATTGTGCTGGTACAGCTACTTCGTTTGAGCAATGATATATTTAGATCACACCCCTGCAAGTGTCTCTCAATCATTTCCCCGACAAGATTTTTAGCAAGTAAACCCAGGCATGTGTGCTCCCTCAAACAAAGTTGACAATTCCTCGAAGCATATCGACCAAGTTGGGATCGAACTCGCTCACCCAGCTTGGCTCCTTTGCACTCTCTTCGCTCCTTCCATCTCCTCTTGGAGCGTCCTTGTTGTCTTCTAGACAGATTGATCTGTACTGTATTGCTGATGCGATTGGTCGGGGTTGTCCTTCTCTAGAATCTTTCTATCCTCCATGCCGAGAATGGAGCTCGTAAGCGGGGTAGGGTCGTCCCGCGTTATGTCGACGTCTTCAAAGAGGTCGTCTTCCATCGAGATCAGATCGTCGCTAGTCAGGATAGGTGCCAGATCCTTCGGCATCCGCGAGGTACTCGTCCGACCCGCTGGTGGCGGAAGAGAAGGCGAGGCCTGGGTTTGACGCTTCGACGCAGAGTTCTCACGAGGGAAACCGTCCGCTATTCTATCGAAGATGGGGTTGTCATGAGCTCCGTCTTTGAAGGCTCTCGCACCCAAATGCACCAAATGAAAGTCCTGTAGCTCACCGTTGACAGCGCTGTAGGTCGCCATCGGGCTCACCACAATGCGGTTGTTCAGCTGCACATCGCGTATTTTGAAAGGTGTGAGCATCGGCAGTACGGGATGTTTGGCATTCGGCCGCTTGCAAACCAGCTCTCATAGCCGAGCAGCCATTTATCGTCGCGCACGCGCAAATTATCGTGGCTGATGCGCTGGCTGCGCGTGAGTAAGCTGTAGTAAAACTGCTCGATCTCCATGCCTGCATAACGCTCCACGTTTTCAAACCATTCGGTGGAATTACGCGCTGCGTTTTGGATTTTCAGCACTTCGACGCTGCGACGTGCTTGATAAGCTTGCAGAATACTTTTTAGCAATTCACTATTAAATTCATAGCACTCTGCGCACATTTCTTGCCGGCTAGAGGTCGATTTGGCTTCAAAAACGGCAGTTTGCGCAGCCTCAGTATGGCGGGTAAACGCATCTGCCAAATCAATTGCATCTTCTAGCGCGAGCTTCGTTCCCGAGCCAATCGAGAAGTGCGCGGTGTGCGCCGCATCGCCCATGAGCACGATGGGCGTGGGCTTGCCCGCAATCGTCTCGTGATGCACCCAATTGCCGCAAACCACACGCGGAAACTGAATCCAAATCGCACTGCCGCGCAAGTGGCTAGCATTGCTCATGAGGGCATTGCCATCTAAATATTTCGCAAACAATTTCTCGCAAAATGCAATCGCTTCCGATTGTTCCATCGCATCAAGTCCATGCGCTTTCCACACCTCATGCGGCGTCTCAACAATAAAGGTGGATGTGTCTTCGTTGAATTTATACGCATGCGCGGCAAACCAGCCATGCTCAGTTTTCTCAAACGCGAAGGTGAAGGCATCAAAGGTTTTCTTCGTGCCCAGCCAAACGAAGCGGCAGCGGCGCGTATCGACATCGGGCTGATACGAAGCGGCATAGCGGTTGCGAATGCGGCTGTTCAGACCATCGCTGGCAACAACTAAATCCGCGTTGTATTGCGCAGCCAAAGCCTGATCGTCTTGCACATCGGTTTCAAACACCAGCTCCACGCCCAGCTCTTGGCAGCGCTCTTGCAAAATATTGAGCAAATGTTTGCGCCCAATGCCGCAAAAGCCATGCCCGGTGGAGCGCATGCTGCGGCCTTTGAAAAACACCTCAATATCATCCCAATGGTTGAAAGCATCACCAATCAGCTTCGCGCTCGCAGGATCGACGGTTTTCAAATTCGACAGCGTTTGATCGGAGAGCACCACACCCCAGCCAAAGGTATCAAACGGCCGATTGCGCTCAACCACCAGGCAGCGCATGGCGGGAAAGCGTTTTTTCATCAGTAGAGCGAAATACAGGCCGCTGGGGCCGCCACCGATACACAAAAGAGTGAAAGTTTGCATAGGTTCAAAATATCCTGATTTAATTTAAACCTAAACTATTCTGTTGTCAACTGAATAATCCTAGCGATTGGGTGACTTCAAACCCAATGGTTTTTGCAATTTGCTGCCCAGAACGATGCCTGTCCTACTGCCGATACAATGATTCAACCTACCAATTACCGAAGGCACACTGTGAGCTGGATCAAACGTATCTTGGGCAGCGATCAAATCGTCCCAGACATTCCATCACCATCGACAGGCTTTTTCGATCTGGAAGGCCATCCGGTGCCCATCAGCTTGAATGCGCAAGACATGCGTTCGGCGCGGGAATTGGTGCGTGCATCGGCTGTTTCGGTGGCCTCGGCTTATGGCATTCCCTCGAATTGGCTCAGTTATGAAGTGGTGACGATTTCAGACGATGAGAAAGCTTATTTCCAATTGCAAATTGGGCTGCGGCATTGGGATGAGCAGCTATGGAATCAAACCAGCGCGTTTTGAGCAGCAAGCGCTCAAACGCATCCGCGAAGAGAATGCGCAAGTCGCTCGCGCGGTGCGAGCTGTGCTCTGGCGCATCTTGCCTGATGCAGGTTGCCCGCATGATGAATTGTCTCCCGCGATGGCGTGGAAACCTGATGCCGTGAAATCACGCGGCGTTGCTTATGAACGCTTGCGCCATGAGCTGACCCTACCCAGTATCGCGACGATATCTTCGGTCGTCTCGGGACTGTCGCCCACCGTCACAGCGCCTGATACACAGCCCGTGCAAAGCAATTTTGTCAACACCTATCCCGGCCATCACGCAGGCTTTGATGCCACGCGCCCCTTCATGCCCGATGATGACCGCAGCGCACAAGACAAGACCACCTGATTGCCATACGATGCTCTACAAATTCAAATCCCAAGCCGGCAGCGATGTGATCATGCTGGAAGCCACAGGCAAACAAGTCTTGCAAATCATCGGTAAAGGCACAGATGCCAAAGGCATTTTGTTGTCAGCGCAGATGCCGGCAGCACGGCAAGCGATTGAAGCGGCGATTTCAATAGAGGAAGCGCAAGTTAAACAGCGCAGCGACGAGCGGGGAGAAGACAACAGGGAGGCGTCTAACGATGCAGCTCATACGGCTCAGCAGCGCATTGGTCTTCGCACCCGTGCTTGGCCGCTGGTTATTTTGATGGAGCGCAGCGAAAAGGCAGATGTGCCGATTACTTGGGGTGTTTGATTGCGTTTGAGCGGTCGACTTAGATCCAAGGTCAATCCACCTTCGCGCCCGAAGCTTTCACCACTTTCGCCCATTTGGCGATTTCCGCATCAATGTGCTTCGCAAACTCTGCGGAGCTATTGCCGCCGGGCAATGCGCCTTGCGCAACCAAGCGCTCTTTCACTTCAGGGC
>JAAUOI010000338.1 GCA_012036375.1 Allobrachymonas sp.
GAAGTGCAGCAGTGCCTTAGCCTGCTGCACAGCCTCAATCATGCTACTGGCATCTGCCACGCCAAGCCCCGCAATATCAAACGCCGTCCCGTGATCTGGGCTGTGCGCACCAGCGCATCACCTTTGCCATTATGCAAACCCAAGGTCACGTTCACGCCTTTTTCCACGCCGAGGTATTTCACCGGGATCAAACCTTGGTCGTGGTACATCGCAATTACCGCATCGAATTTTTTGAATCCCCGCGCTTGCATGAAGATGGTGTCTGGAGGGAAAGGGCCTGCGGCATTGATGCCTTCCTTGCATGCGGCAGAGATGGCGGGCAATATGACTTCCATCTCTTCGCGGCCAAACAAGCCGCCTTCACCTGCATGTGGGTTCAAGCCTGCCACTGCAATGCGCGGCGCATGCCGCAAGCTTTGGGACAGCGCTGTATGCGTGATGCGCAGTGTTTGCAAGACATTGTCAAAAGTCACGATCTCCAAAGCTTCGCGCAGCGAAACATGAATGCTGACCAGCACGGTACGCAGCTCATCGTTGGCCAGCATCATGCGCACAGGCATATCGTGTAGCGCAAGGTCTGCAAACGCAGCCGCTTCGTGTTGCAAAAGCTCGGTGTGACCCGGAAAACCCACACCCGCCAGCTCCCAGGCCTCTTTGTGAATCGGCGCAGTGACGATGGCTGCCACCTCGCCGCGCAGTGCCATGCGTGCAGCCTCGCGC
This sequence comes from Allobrachymonas sp., assembly GCA_012036375.1. GTDB lineage: Bacteria > Pseudomonadota > Gammaproteobacteria > Burkholderiales > Burkholderiaceae_C > JANMDU01. Next base: position 721 of record JAAUOI010000338.1, read on the forward strand.
ACACATGCGGCAGAGAATTTTCCAGCCAAATTACTTACTAGCCGGTATGGAATCTGCGCAAAGTGCTCATGATTTGATAGCAATTCAAGATCTGGCAAGGGCAGCACAGGTAGCTGATTCGAGGCGGTCGGTCCCACTTGCGAGAGTTGTGCCATACGAGCCACGCGCACGCCGCCTATCAACTCCGCCGCTTTTTGCATCACACCCACCTCGCCCAAGACAAAGCAGCCGGCCAGCACATCGGGTGCATCGCGAAAAGCCTTGGCCACGATCTCGGGGCCGATGCCGGCGGGGTCACCCGGGGTGATGGCGATGGGTAAAATCCTGTCATGCCGTGATTTCATCACACTTGAAGGCTCGCATTTGCTTGGCAAGCGCGATGGGCTTAGGTGAGAATGTAGTTTTCACTTTCAGGAGACGCAGGATGCATCGCGCAATATTCACCCTTATTCTGGCAATGTCTGGCGCAGCATGGGCGCAAAGCAGCACCAAGCCCGGTTTATGGGAAATCACCAGCAAGATGACTTCGCCCACCAACCCGCAAATGGCCAAGCAAATGGAAGAAGCCCAAAAAATGATGGCCTCCATGCCTGCTGCGCAGCGCAAGCAAATGGAGGAGATGATGGCCAAGCAAGGCGTGAACATGAGCTTTGGTGCAGGCGGCGCGACCACCGTCAAAGTCTGCATCACTCCCGAGATGGCCAGCCGCCCGCCGATTGAGCAGCAAGACGGCTGCACTTACAAGTTTTCACAAAGCGGCAGCTCGCACAACTTCAGCTTCCAATGCGCCAAGCCGCCCAGCGATGGACAAGGCCAAGTCACATTCAGCGGCGCTGATGCCTACAACGGCAGCATGCGCGTGAACAGCATGGACAAAGGCAAAAAAGAAACCGTGGACATGACCATGTCGGGCAAATTTTTAGGCGCGAACTGCGGCAGCATCAAGCCTGTGAAACTGCCCGCCAAATAGACGCTCTTGCTCAAAAGTGGCTCTTGTCATGTGTGTTGCGGAACTTATCTCACGAGGATGCCGTCTGCCCAATAACAATTGAATTCACCACGAGATTGATGCCATGTCCTTTCCATCCCAATTGCGCTTTCCTGTTTTGCGCATACCCTTGCTTGCACTCGTCCTGATCGCCGTCACCAGCACGCTGTTGGGCTGCGCGAGTAACGCCGATTCTCAGCAACAGGCTTGGGAAAGCCGCGCGTCCAATCGCAGTCAAGCGCTTGCCGCTGCGGTGGGCATCCCCGAGGCGAATACGCATGAGATGCGCGATTTGCAATGGACGGATGAAAAGCGCCGGCGCGAAGTGCCTGCGCGTTTGTATTTGCCACTGGATGCTGCCAAGCCCGCGCCGCTCGTGATCTTCTCGCATGGCATTGGCGGCTCGCGCGAGGGCTACAGCTACATTGGCAAATACTTGGCCGCGCAAGGCATTGCCGCTTTGCATGTGCAGCATGTGGGCAGCGACCGCAGTTTGTGGTTTGGCAACCCGATTCAAATGGTGGGGCGTTTGCAAGAAGCGGCTAAGGAAAGTGAAGCCGTTGATCGCACCAAAGACATGCGTTTTGCGCTCGATCAAGTGCTGGCTGATCCACAGCTGTCTAAGCGCCTCGATGAGCAGCGTATTGCTGCCGCCGGCCATTCCTATGGTGCGAACACCACGATGTTGCTGTCTGGTGCGCGAGTTCAGCGCGATGGCAAAGCGCTGGATTTGGCTGACCCGCGCATCAAAGCCGCAGTGATCATCAGTGCGCCACCGTTTTATGGCGAGGGCGATCCCAAGTCCATCGTGGGCAGTATCCGTGTGCCTAGTTTGCACATCACAGCTACGGGTGATGAAATCAAAATTCCCGGCTACTACTCTTCGCCTCAAGACCGCGTCGCTGTCTATGAAGCGTCTGGCGCACAAACCAGCAAAATGCTCGCTGTCTTCAAAGAGGGCAGCCACAGCATGTTCACCGATCGCTTGGGCACGGGCGGGCAAGAGTTGAATCCACAAGTGAAAAAAGCTACGCGTGAGTTGATGTTGGCATTTCTGCGCAAAGAATTCTCAGGCGACACGCAGGCACTCGCCGCTTGGCCCGAGCAGCATGCGGCGCTGGTGGCGCGGTTTGAGCGTAAATATTGAGATTTAAAGCCTTTTAGGGCTCTAGCCGGCGTGGAATGTGCGCGGAGTGCTATTGAATTGGTAGTGTTTGGTGTCGCTTTTTGGCATTCAGAAGGTTTCGTTGTTTTGAGAGCGGCTGCGTGGCATGGGGGCACTGCGACCTGCTCATGGTGTCGTGTCAGGAGTTTGGCAACACTTGTTGCCTGAGATGACGAAGTGCAAACGCTGGTGCGTTTGCAGCGCCTGCCCCGACACAAATCGCAGGCCGCAGTGCCCCCATGCCACGCGGCCTGTTGGCTACTCAAAAGGTTCTCGCGCGTAGAGTGTCACGACACTACAATTTTTTGCGCGGTGACAACAAGCGCAACCGCGCCAGCAGTCTGAAAACAAAGTTGACCCGCGCCCCCATCACTCGGTGACGGCAACCGACAAGTTAACCCTGGCCTGCATGCGCCCTGTGCGCAGGGGCGATTTTGGTAGCGCAGCGTCAGGAAACGCTTCAGCGTTTCCGTTCGTCATCCTAACGGCAAGTGCCGCAAGCTCGCGAGCAACCACCATGAGCCCCTGCGCACAGGGCGCATGCAGGCCA
>JAAUOI010000339.1 GCA_012036375.1 Allobrachymonas sp.
TTTGCGCATCACCGGCATCAAGCCGACTTACGGCCGCGCCAGCCGATACGGCATGATCGCCTTTGCCTCCAGTCTCGACCAAGCCGGCCCGATGGCGCGCACGGCAGAAGACTGCGCCTTGCTGCTGTCTGCCATGTGCGGCCCGGATTTAGACCGCGATTCCACCTCGCTGGACATGCCCACAGAAGATTTTTCGCGCGATTTGAATCAATCTTTGAACGGCCTGCGAATCGGCATCCCCAAAGAATTCTTCGGTGAAGGCCTCTCCGCCGATATGCGCAGCGCCATTGACGCAGCGCTCAAAGAACTCGAAAAACTCGGCTGCAAACTCGTTCCCATCCAACTGCCGCGCACGAGCTCTCGATCCCGGTCTACTACATCATCGCCCCAGCAGAGGCCAGCTCCAATCTCAGCCGCTTCGACGGTGTGAAATTCGGCCACCGCGCCGCGCAATACGGCGATTTGACCGACATGTACAAAAAGACCCGCGCCGAGGGCTTTGGCGACGAAGTCAAACGCCGCATCATGATCGGCGCTTATGTGCTCAGTCACGGCTACTACGATGCCTACTACCTCCAAGCCCAAAAATCCGCCGCATGATCGCCGATGATTTCCAGCAGGCTTTCAAAGAATGCGACGTGATCGCTGGCCCCGTCGCGCCCACGGTCGCATGGAAAATAGGCGAAAAATCCGATGATCCTGTGGCGAACTATCTCGCCGACATCTTCACGTTACCCGCATCCTTGGCCGGCCTCCCCGGTATGAGCCTGCCCGTCGGTTTCGGCGCAGGCAATATGCCCGTGGGTATGCAACTGATCGGCAACTATTTCAAAGAAGCCCAGCTTCTCAACGTGGCGCACCAATACCAACAGGCCACCGATTTCCACACCCGCCGCCCCGGGGGTTTTTGATCATGACTTCCAAACTCATCCAAGGCTACGAAGTCGTCATCGGCTTTGAAACGCATACGCAACTCGCCACCAGCAGCAAAATCTTCAGCCGCGCTTCCACAGCTTTTGGCGCGGAGCCCAACACGCAGGCTGCGCCAGTGGATTTGGCGCTGCCCGGAACATTGCCTGTCATGAATAAAGGCGCAGTGGAATGCGCGATCAAGCTGGGTTTGGCGCTGGGTTCGACGATTGCTGAGAAGAGCATTTTTGCTCGCAAAAACTACTTCTACCCCGATTTGCCCAAAGGCTACCAGATCAGCCAGTTTGAGATTCCCGTGGTGCAGGGCGGCTCGGTTGAATTCTTCCTCGGTGACGAAAAGAAAACTGTGCGCCTCGTGCGCGCACACCTCGAAGAAGATGCCGGTAAATCGCTGCATGAAGATTTCGTCGGTCAGAGCGGCATCGACCTCAACCGCGCTGGCACACCCTTGCTAGAAATCGTCACCGAACCTGACATTCGCTCCTCCGACGAGGCTGTGGCCTACGCGAAAGAGCTGCACAAAATCGTCACTTGGATTGGTATTTGCGATGGCAACATGCAAGAAGGCAGCTTCCGCTGCGATGCCAACGTATCCGTGCGCAAACCCGGTGCAGAACTCGGCACACGCCGCGAAATCAAGAATTTGAACAGCTTCAAATTCATGCAGCAAGCGATTGATTTTGAAATCCGCTGGCAGATCGAGCAAATCGAAGACGGCCACAAAATCCAGCAAGCCACCGTGCTCTTCGACCCCGACACGGGCGAGACCCGCGCCATGCGCACCAAGGAAGATGCCGCCGATTACCGCTACTTCCCCGATCCCGATTGCCCCGCTGCATGTTGCGCCAAGCTGGGTGAACGAGGTCAAGGCCACGATGCCAGAACTGCCCCGCGTGATGGCCGCGCGCTTTGTGAGTAAATACGGCCTGCCTGAATACGATGCTACGACGCTGACGCAAAGCCAGGCAATGGGCGCTTATTTTGAAACTGCGGCCAAAGTTTGCGGGCAGCCAAAGTTGGCAAGCAATTGGGTGATGGGCGAAGTTTCGCGTCGCCTGAACCAAGTTGAAACGTCGATTGAGCAATGCCCCGTGTCTGCAGTAAAACTCGGCGCGTTGATCACGAGAATTCAAGACGGCACGATTTCCAACAACGCCGCCAAGCAAGTCATGGATGTGCTGTGGGCAGATGGCGGCGAGGTCGATGCCATCATCGAAGCCAAAGGCCTCAAGCAGATGAACGACTCCGGTGCTTTGGAAAAGATCATTGAGGAAGTACTCGCTGCAAATCCAGACAACGTGGCGCAGTTCAAAGCGGGCAAAGACAAGGCGTTCAACGCTTTAGTGGGGCAAGCGATGAAAGCCAGCAAAGGCAAGGCCAATCCTGCGCAAGTGAACGACATGCTGCGTAGCAAGTTGGGGGCTTAACTAGGCTTGTCGTTCCCGGCGTGGCTGGTAGCTCATCAGGCAGCAGGGGGCGGATGGCTCCATGTCACCCGACGGCGATCGAAATCCTTGCTTTTGCTTAGAGTTTTACGCCGTCTCCTTCTTTACTTACGCCATCCGCCCCCTGCTACCTGACGAGCATTGGTTGGAGTCACCACGACATTGGTATGCGATGCTAGTGTCATGTGAAACGGCAGTGAACAACTCTTTCGACACCCCACAAACCTGACAGAGCAGTCAGTGCGGATGGCGTAAGTAAAGAAGGAGGCGGGGAAACCATCTCGCCGAAACGATGCAGCATCACTACCCCGCCGGGTGACATGGAGCCATCCGCACTGACTGCTCTGTCAGGCGCTCATCCCGGCGCGAAATATTCAGCGCGAATTCAATGCGAAAACAAAGCAAACAAAGCAGTGGCTATTTAATCCACAACCGCACCGCATCCCAAGTGCGCCCCAGCCACCCCGCCTGCTCCACCGTTTGCAGCGCAAACAAGGGTTGCTCCAAATAAGCTTGGCCATCCAGCAAAATTTGCAAACTGCCAATGCGCTGACCTTGTGTCAAAGGCGCAATCAAAGGATCAGGCCGGGTGATTTGCGTTTTGATTTTGCTCGCGCTGCCAGCGGGCACGGCGACGATATAGGGTGTCATGGCATTGCCCAACGAGATGGTGGGCGCTTTGCCTTTCCACACAGCGGGTGAGACCACCGCTTGCCCCGCATCGAAGAGTTTGACGGCTTCAAATGCGGTGTAGCCCCAGTTGAGCAGTTTTTGCGATTCATTGGCGCGGGCGTTTTCATTCGCTGCGCCGAGCAAGACGGAGAGCAAACGCCGCTGCCCCACGCCGGGAAGCTCGCGCTTAGCGGTGGCAATTAGGCAGTAGCCAGCGGCATCGGTGTGGCCGGTTTTGAGGCCATCGACGCTTGGGTCACGGAACAAGAGCAGATTGCGGTTGGTGTCGTTGGCCGCTGGGCTGCTTTCCATACGCCATTTTTTGATGGCGTAGAGCTGCGCGTATTCTGGAAACTCGCGCATCAGGCGGGTGGAG
>JAAUOI010000340.1 GCA_012036375.1 Allobrachymonas sp.
CTGACGGACAGCCGAAATCGGTGGCCAGCCCGCTCTTGCAGGCGCGCAGCTATGCGCACGAGGTCGTCAACCTGATGGAGAAAGATCCGCAGCTCATTCAAGCCGAGGGCCGCTACCAAGGCAAGCTCGCCTTCCCTTGGAGCTATGGCGTGGTGTTGACCAATATCACCCGCAAAGAATTCCAAGCTGCCGAACTGCACCATGCGCTAGAGCCCCAGCGCGTGATCTGCAAAGACGAAATGCTAGAAAGCGCAGGCGCAGAAGAGCTACAAAGCCGCCTTTGGGAGATGTTCCCCTACGGCATGCGCGGCGCCATCACCCTGCCCCAGCTTGACCGCGTACGCTGGATCATGTTCCCGCAGGTGCGCGTGCAAACCTCTACGTCTGGGCAGGGCGCATTGTTGACGACAGCGACGCAGACGCCGCGCTGCCAGACATCATGCGCGTGATGGACATTCAGCAAGAGCAGCTCGCCCGCAGCTTGGGCGAAGGCCACCGCGTGATTCATGGCGTGGCAGGCTCGGGCAAAACCATGATCTTGGGCTACCGCGCCGAATACCTCGCCAAGGCGAGCACAGCGAGCAGCAAACCCATTCTCATCCTCTGCTTTAACGAACCGCTGGGCGTCAAGCTGCATAGCGTGATGCAGGCCAAGGGCTTGGGCGAAGGCTACAACGGTAAGGTGCACGTGCGCCATTTTCATAAATGGTGCCGTGACCAACTCGTCGCATACGGCCAAAGCTTGCCTGCGCAAAGCCAATCGCCCACAGCCTTCTTTGCCGACATGGTGCAGCGCGTCATTCAAGGCGTAGACCGCAAACACATCCCCAGCGGCCAATACCAAGCCGTGATGATTGACGAAGGCCACGATTTCGCGCCCGAATGGCTCAAGCTCATCACGCAAATGATCGACCCCGCCACCAACAGCCTGCTTGTGCTGTATGACGATGCGCAAAGCATTTACGAGCGGGCGCGATCCAAACAATTCAGCTTCAAAAGCGTCGGCATCCAAGCCCAAGGCCGCACCACCATCCTCAAAATCAACTACCGCAACACCCGTCAGATTTTGCAAACCGCCAGCCTCGTGGCCGCAGACCTGCTCACGGCTGAAGACAAAGACGACGACGGCATCCCACTCGTCAAGCCCATCAGCTGCGGCGCGAGGGCCCCGAGCCCCTCATCATCAAACTCCCCAGCCTGCGCGAAGAAGCCTTTGCCATTGCAGACACATTAGCCCAAGCCCACAAAGAAGGCTTTGCTTGGGGCGATATGGCTGTGCTCTGCGCAGACGGTAAAACCCGCGACCTTTGCGCCAACATCCTTGCTCAACGCAAACTACCGATAGAAAACCGAATCGGCAGCGGCGACTTTGACCCGATGAGCAACAAAATCAAAGTGATGACCATGAAAGTGAGCAAAGGTCTCGAATTCCCCATCGTCGCCCTCCCCGGCATAGGCCACATGCCCGCGCCGGGGGAGGATGAGAAGGAAGCAGCAAGAGTGTTTTATGTGGCCGCGACGCGGGCGACGCAGAGGTTGGCGATGGGGGTGGGTGGTCAGAGCGGTTTTGGATCAAAGTGGCGCTGAATTGCACAAGAAAAAGCCACATTGATTTAGCTTCCACAAAGAGAGCCACTATTGCACACAACTCACGACAGGTGATGAATCAAACTCGACTTGAGATAGAACATACAGGGGATTCAACATGAAATCGACAAGTGACGACATCCGTCAATGGCTACACAAACAACAGGACTGGCTGCAAGACGCATCAGAGCGGCTTTTGAAACAAGGCTCTTTGAGTTCGGCAGATGTCAATGATCTTGTTGCACGCGTGAAAACAGCGGATGGGCAAAAAGTCACCGGACATCGGACTTTTGACAGCCTGATACAACCGAGCGCCGCAAGTTTGGACTTGCGATTGAAGAGCATCAGCGCGTTGACTGGAATCGAAGGCCTAGCACCCCGTAGTCCGTTAACGTTTGGGTCAGCAAATCTAACAGTGGTCTATGGGCACAATGGTTCAGGCAAGTCCAGCTACGCACGCTTACTGAAGAAGGTAACTGGAAAGCCTCGGGCATTGGACCTCAAGCCAGATGTTTTTCAGGCAGTACCTGTTCAAGGAAAGTGCCAGTTCACTTATGAGTTGAATGGTTTGGAGGTGTCCACAGAATGGCTATCGAATGCAGCGCCGGTTGCAGCACTGCGCGCTGTAGATATCTTCGATACCGATGAAGCGGGGCATTACCTGAGTAATGAAAGCGCGGCGGCCTACACCCCGCCCGTGGTGGCGCTCTTCGAGCACCTAGCTTTGGCATGTGATCAAGTCAAGGCGCAACTTCAAGATGAGCAAGGCAAGCTGATGAAAGCTCTGCCAGCAATGCCGCATGAGTACTCAGCCACGGTTGCGGGTAAAAACTACTCGTCTCTGAAAGCTGATTTGGCCGAAGCGTCGCTTAGTGCCTTACTTACATGGTCAAGTGAAAATGAAACAAAACTAACTCAAGCTGTAGAGCGCTTGAAGACAACCGACCATGCTGCCTTGGCCAGACAAAAGCGAGCAAAGAAGGCACAGGTGCTCCAGATTACTACAGGACTGCAGAAGGCGTTTGCAGCCTACAGCAGCACAGCACTGGAGCATCTGCGTGAGTTGCGAACGGTTGCACAAACCAAAAGAAAGATTGCCACCGAAGCAGCGAAGGTGGAAACCGCTGAGCTTGATCATGTGGGATCAGATACCTGGCGGGCCATGTGGAAAGCAGCTCGGGAGTATTCGCAGGTTGCGTATCCGGCTAAGCCATTCCCAGTCACAGATGCAGCCCGTTGCGTGTTGTGCCACCAAGAGCTGTCCCCAGCTGCGCAAAAACGTCTGCAAGCGTTCGAAAACTTCGTACTGAGCAAGCTGGCAGCAGAGGCGACGCAAGCGGAGGCAGCCTACACCCTAGCAAAGAACCAGTTACCTGCTGCCTTGAACCAGGAGTCCATCAACACACAAACTGAAGCGGCGGGGTTAACTGCCGATGAAAGTTGGCCAACCTATTTGCGGGGGTTCTGGCTCAGCGTTGAAAACGCCAAGACTGCATTGGTTACCGATGAGGCAGCATCGAACGCTAAACCTGCCGATGCTGTTGCAGAGGCCGCCAAGTCCTTGACCGACTTTGCGAACGCTCTAGAGAATGAAGCTGCGCAACACGACTTAGACGCTCAGGGCATTGATCGCGGAGCGCTTCAATTCAGCAAGTTAGAGTTGGAGGCCAGCAAGTGGGTTACCCAGCAAGCGCTTGCTGTTCGAGCTGAAGTAGCGCGGCTCAAGCAATACAAACAATACGAGACGTAAGCGATTCGTGTCCTGACGGCACTTCTTGTGACACCACCACTGCGGATCTGCCAGCGGATGCTGTCAGCGTGGCTTCCCTGTTATC
>JAAUOI010000341.1 GCA_012036375.1 Allobrachymonas sp.
AGACGCTGGAGTTCGCTGATCGCTTGCTCGGTGAGCTGTCGATGGGGCAGCAGCAGCGCGTGCGCCTTGCGCGCGCCTTGGCCACGCAAGCGCCGCTTCTACTTTTGGATGAGCCGCTGGCCAATCTGGATTCACCGCATCAGCTCGATTGCGTGCGCTTGATTCGCTCGCTTGTGCAGCAAGGCCGCACGGTGATCACCGTGATGCACGAATTGCCGATGGCGCTGATGAGTGATGAGATGTTCATTTGCGGAACGGTGAGCTCGTGTACCAAGGCGCTAGTTCAGAGGCTATGTCGCATCGGGCGCTAGAGAAGGTGTTCGATCAAAAAATTCGCGTAGTGCAAGTTCAGGGGCATCGGGTGACTGTGCCGAATATGATCAAGCCAGAGTAAGTTCAGCCTGTCGATGAGCAGTCTCAAACAAAGTGTTCTGCTGCGACGAGCGTGAATCGTCTGCGTCTTGGCTAAATCGAAGAACGCTTTGCTTTGCATACTCTTCGCGCAACTCGACACTCAACCATCGGCGAGATAGGTTTTGCGCTACTTGGCCTGTCGTGTTGCTTCCTGCAAAAGGATCGAGTACGAGATCACCTTCTTGGGTTAAAAACTCGATGAAAAAACGTGGCAACTCTGCTGGAAAGCGCGCAGGGTGAACTTTGGTGCCCGTAGCTTTCGATTTTTTGATGTAGTCGCTGTTAGATTCGTTGTTACCACACTGGATCAAGTTGGAAGGAATTGAGCCACCTTGATCAGTTGCAAACGATGCGTTGATGACGTGACCGCTGGGACGAACGGTGTCTTTGATACCGCGTTTGATCAAGCGCTTCATATCTTCACTGTAGGGTTGAAGAACCTTGCGATTGTCTGCCTTAGCTTGAGGGTCTTTCACCAGCCAGAAGATGTATTCAACGCTGTCTTTGACTCTGATTCTGCGCACATTCACCCACTCTGCAGGTGCTGGCATTTTGGCTGGGTTGTACCAAAAAAATTCTTGTGCTAAATCAAAACCTACATCATCGACCAAGGCCAGCAAAGTACGGTAGTGATAGAGACTGCGAGTCGGTGAGCCAGGTTGCCACGCGCCTCCGATGTTGAGCACGAATGAGCCCGTGGGTTTGATCACGCGCTTTATTTCATGCGCAAACGGCATGAGCCAATTCACATAGTCCGCCTGATTCGCGTTGCCGTACTCTTTCTTAAAGTGCAATGCATAAGGCGGACTTGTCACCACCAAATCAACCGAGTCGTTTGGCAAAGCGCGAAGAATTTCCAGACTGTCTGCGCAATACAGTTGTCCCATCGCTGTGCTGAAAATGGGGGTGTGATTAGGAAGCATCGATCAAATCCTGGAGTCGTGAGTACCAAACGACTGAAGTGCTTTTCCCATTCAGGGGAATTGCATGCATCACTTGCAGTTTATTGGGGTGACTGCGATGCCGAGGCAAGTCTTTGGTGAAAGCATAGGCAAACTGAGTCCAGTCTTTCGTATGTCTGCCCAAGCACACTGCAATGACATCAAAGTGACTGTAATCGTAATAACGGCTGCTGGGATCGCCTTTAGCCGCTCGAGTCTTTTGAATTTCTACTTGCGGTTTGATACCATTTCGAATCGTTTTCACTTCAATTTTTAAAACTTTGTCGTCCAAGGATGTCACGGTGAAGTCGTGCATTCCGTCAACATCGTGCGACTGGTAGCTGTTCATCCAACCTTCTTGGCTTGCGACTTTCAGTTTCCGTTCAAAGTGAACCTCAGCTACAGCACCCTCTAGAGCAACTTTCAGCCTGAATCGTCGGTCGATGGCTTCCAGTAGTTCTTGTGCTGTCAGACCATATTGAATTTCAAGTGCGTGTGGCATGAGCGATTGTAAGCCGAGCGTTTGCGTCAACCACTGGGCGCACACGCTGTTAAGGACAAACCATTTCTGGCAACCATCCGCGCGTTTTGCCCGGATTCATCAGGCCATGCGGGTCGGCGATGCGTTTGAAATCGATTTGATTGGTGTCGATTTCTTTCATGCCACCGTCTTCGATGGTGACGACATGATTGTCGAAGACCATGCAGCCGTCTTGCTCGAATTCTGCAATGATTTCGTAGAGGCGGTCTTTGCCGAAGAAGCTCACGAGCGGTAGACCGAAGGCGACGCAGCCGCCGAATTGGCGGCCGAATTCGTGATGCATCAGCACTTCATCGCCCCAGCGCTGCATTTGCTTTTCTACTAAAGCGATGTCGATGCCTACGCCAGGCGTCCATGGCGCGACGGTTTGCAGGTTCGTCCAGCTTTTGTCTTGTTTGAGGGCGATCAGTGTGGTGTGGTTGTAGGCGCATTCAAAGGCGGGGGAGAGTTTTTCTGATTTGAGTTGGCTTTCCGTGAAGGCCATGGATTCTATGCCTTGGTGTTTGTTGACCAAGGCGCGCCAAGCGGTCATGCAGTTGGGGTTGACCATGGAGAACACGGCATCTTTGTTGGCTGGGAAACGATCTCCGAATTCGGATTCGTAGTAGGGCGCGATGCGGCGCTCTACGGCTGTGATGAGGAAGGCATCAACGCTTTTGTGAATAGCTTCTGTGGCTTCGCAGCCGAAGCGCAGCGCGTCTGAATAGCTGTCAAATAAAGCAATGTGGTGCACCCAATCGACGGCTGGCTTGAGGCTCAAGCGCAGCTGCGTGATGATACCGTTGGTGCCATAGGCATGATGCACTTTTTGAATGTCTGCATCCTTGAGTTCAATGATGCGCGGAGTTTCTTCGAGCGTGACGACGCGAATCATCGTGACGTTGCTAGCGTCTTTCAAAATGCCATTGCGCACACTGCCTGCGCCCGCATAGCCGCCTGCGATGAAGCCGCCAATGGTGGCAATATCGCGTGTACTGGGGAACATGAGAATTTCTTGCCCACCTTTGACGCATGGATCGTTGCGCACGGCTCGCTCCACATCCACGATTAAGCAGCCCGCTTCTACCAAGGCGCTACCGGGCTCGATCTTGATCACGCGATTGAGCCCGGTGACATCCAAAATCACACCGCCTTCAAGCGGCACGCATTGACCATAGTTGCCCGTGCCACCCCCCGCGAATCGTGACATTGAGGCGATGCTTGGCACAAGCTGCGGCAACTTGGATGACTTCTTCTTCGCTGCGCGGGCTGACCATGATGTCGCCCATCTTGTCATCAAGCTGGGCTTTGAGGATGGGGCTGTACCAATAATAGTCTTTGGACTTCACGGCGAGCGTGTGGGCATCGCGGCTGTGGGGGATGCCGGGGATGTCGTGGAGAAAGGCTTCAAAGTTTTTCATAAAGTACAAAAGCAGGACGCGAAATTCGCGAAAGTTTGCGCGAAAGACGCAAAAAGAAATTGGATTTTTCGACGTCTTTCGTCGTAACTTTTGCGAATTTCGCGTCCGGTATTGGAATTCCGC
>JAAUOI010000052.1 GCA_012036375.1 Allobrachymonas sp.
AGGTGGAATCGTCTGTGGGGCGGTCGGTCTCTTGTGCATGGAAAAATCCTGGAGATAAAGCAACTTCTTTTCTGTAAATTTGATTTTTGCATTTAGCTGGTGTTGTGCAAACGCAATATGTTCAAGGTTTCATGTTCAGATAGATTTTGCTGGTCATCCACTCCTCATCTTGCTCAGCCAGTATCGCACTGACCAGACGTAGGCAACTGGCGCTGTTGGGAAACAGCGTGGCCACCCGAGTTCTTCGTTTGATCTCCTTGTTCAATCGCTCCAGCCCATTGGTGGTGCGCATCCGCACCCGATGCTCAGGCGGCAGTCCAAACACCGCAAAGCCTTCAGCCAGATTGTCCTGCGCCCAAGCGGCCAGCTTGGGGTGGTTTGTACTCCAGTCCTTGAGTGCCGCTTGCAGCTGCCGATTGGCCTCATTGATGTCTGGGCAGTTGAAGATATTTCTGATCTGCCGCGCTACCGTTTGACGTTGATCCAGCTTGGAGACATAACCCTGCGCGTTGTGCTGCAAGTGAAACTGACAGCGCTGCCAAGGAACTCCTGCAAACATTGCCTTACGTGCTGCTTTAAGCCCCGCATGATCATCGCTGGCAATCAGTTTGACCCCGCGCAAGCCGCGCTGGATGAGGCTGTCCAGAAACGCTCTCCAATGCACTTCAGCCTCAGATAGCGCCACAGACACCCCCAACACACGCCTGTGGCCTGTTGCCGTCACGCCAACGGCTACCAATACCGCGCAATCGACAACTTGGTTGCCTTCGCGCACTTTCTCATAGCGTGCATCCAAGAGCACATACGGTGTTTCATCCAGTGGCCGGGTGCGCCAAGCCTGCAATCCCTCATCAAGCTGCTGGGCGCAGCGGCTGATCTGCGTGGAGGAGATGTTGATCTCTGGGCCAACAAGCGCTTGCAGCACCGTAATGACTTTACGGGTGGATACGCCCTGCACATACATCTCAGCCAGCGCCAGATTGACCGATTGCTCGGTGCGGCTGCCGCGCTCCAAGGCGCTGGGGTAGAACTGGCTCGATCTCACTTGGGGCACGGCAAACTCCAATGCCCCAAGGCGGGTGAGTACAGTCTTAGGTTTGAAGCCATTGGCCTGATCAACGCGTTGGGCAGAGCGTTCGTAAGGCTTGGCTTGCAGATACTGGGCTCGCTCGATAAGACTGGCTTGATCGACGAGGATGCGCAGCGCCTGTCCCGCGCCGTCCAAGCCGTGCTCAAGGAGGCAGTCGTAGGCTGCTTGCATGAAAGGTGTGCCATCGTCGTGGGTATCGATTTGTGTGCGTTGTGCCATGATAAATTCTTTCTCTGCGGCAAAACCCCAGAGCCTGCCGGCGGCGGGTTAATGCATGAGTACATGCATAACCGGGGGATGCCTCCGGCGGCCTGGCAGGAGCCTTTGTTTAAAAGTTTCCGAATACCCCGCGTTTATACGTGGGGCTGGAATTTACAGAAAGAATGTTGCACTAACGGCGTTTGCTGGCTTTGTCTCATGGCCTGCAGTCGATGGTCAGGGTGGCCTTTCAGATGCCGCGCGATAAAGCCATGGAGTGCTATTTGATGACGCCGCGTGCCCTGCATCACAAGAATGATGCGACTGCCTTGGTTGGTCGATTCTCAATATCTGGCCACGCGTGCGGCGCAGCATCGGCGAGGTGTTGTGTCCTTTGAGTGTGCGAGAGAAGGAGTGCTTGGCGCTGGCGTTTGACGGGCTCACTGCGGTGCAGACAAGCCAACGACTTGAATGCAGTGAGCGAACAGTCAATTACTACTTGTCAAACGCGATGCGCAAACTGGGCGTGGACAATAAATTGCAAGCGGTGGAGCGTGCGGTGTGGTATGGCGTATTGTGAGTAGTTGGCAAGCCGTGTGAAACCATTGGGTCGACTGGTACGGTTTGAGCAGCTAGGCAAGCAAGGGAAAACGCTCAGAAAATTGGGGGCGAGTGCCTCAATCCAAATCAGTAGATTCGCCATAATGGCTAAAGAAATTGACTGCATCACACTATGAGCTTGCTTGCTATCGACGTTGGAAACACCCGCATCAAGTGGGCGCTTTACAGCCACGCACAACCTGGTGCTACGCTGCTGGCCAGCGGCGCGGAGTTTTTAGAAAATATTGAAACGCTGGCCGAAGCGGCATGGGCAAATATTCCCGTCCAAGATGCACCGAGCAAAATGATTGGCTGCATTGTCGCTGGCGATGCGTTGCGCCAACGCGTGCAAGAGCAAATCATGGAGCGCTGGGATTTGCATCCGCAGTGGGTGCTCTCTAGTAGCCAGGAGGCCGGCTTGCTCAATGGCTACGACTATCCCATGCGCCTCGGTGCGGATCGCTGGGTGGCGATGATCGGCGCTTGGCATCGCATGTTGGCCGCTCACCCCAATGCACCGAAACCGCTGGTGGTGGTGATGGTGGGTACTGCGGTCACGGTGGAGGCCATTGGTGTGCAGCTTGCACCCGATGGCAGCTCGCAGGGCAAATTTCTGGGCGGTTTCATCTTGCCCGGTCACGGCATCATGCTCAAGGCGCTCGAATCTGGCACAGCGGGTTTGCATGTACCCACGGGTGATGTGAAAGAATTTCCAACCAACACCAGTGATGCCCTGACCAGCGGCGGCACGTATGCGATTGCGGGCGCAGTGCGCCGTATGCGTCATCATGTGCAAAACCGTTGCGGGCAAGACCCTGTGCTTTACATGACGGGTGGCGCGGGCTGGAAGATGCATCCGTGGTTGGGCTTGGATGATGTGGAGCTGGTGGATAACTTGATATTTGAAGGGCTGCTGGAGGTGGCGAAGTTTCGGGGATTGGTGTGAGCTTTGTGGTGTTGAGGCACGTTAAGACCTTAACCCATCCACCGCCTGAAACATCGCCTGCCGCGCTTGGCTGATGATTTGCCCTTTCCAATCATCCGCATCCACATAAAACGCATCGAGCAATTGCTGCTTGATCTGCCGGGCTTGGCTCTCAGGTGCTTCAGGATGATTGGCCAGCCAATGCTCGGCTCGGAGTGCATTTAACACATCGCTTACCGGCACCGTGCCGTATTCCATGGCAATACCTGTGTATTCAGCTTGCGGTGTTTCTTCATAAACTGCAAGCCACATCAATCCTGTCAACAAGGCCGAGGCTGACGTTCCGTTATAAATGCTTGTCACGGGCGTTTCACCACTTGGGTTGCCTGCGTTGCCCCACCAAGTTGAAGCGCGTGCATAAGCCTGTGCATCATCGCTGCAAGCAAAAATGCGCTCGCCCAAGCCGCAAGGCCCAAGACCAGTATGCAGATCAATCCAAGCGAGCTTATTGCAGCGGCTCGCGTATTTTTTCAATACGCTGCGCAAGGTGCGGTTGCTCCACGTTGGCGCTTGGCCACCAAAGAAGAGGCCGTTTGGATGCGTGTATTGGCCCTTGGTGACGGCTTCTTGAAAAGCACGTAAACCGCTCTCTTCATCCGCATTTTTAGAGTCTTTTCGGCCTCTGGCCAGCATCCAATCTGCGCAGCGTGCTATGTTTTCAGGAGTGGGTGGCCATTGCTCTGGGAGCAACATATCATGCAGCGAGGCGTAGCCTTCATTCACGGTGGCGGCAGGCAGTGGCTTGGAGAAATCTTGAAAATTGCGATTGAGATCGACGTTTTCTTGCGTCACACGCCGGATGTGGGAAAAGCCATAGGGGTTGAGCGCATGGATGTAGAGCACCGCCACACCCGCCGTTTTAGCCTTCTCTCGCCAGTTGGTATCGTGCAGCGCAAACACCTGCACGCCCGAGCCACAATAGCCTTCCACGCCATGGCAAGCGCTGCTCACAATCAGCAATTCTTTGGCATCAGGCGAGCCATCGAGCGCCACATCCATGGCCAGCTCTTCACCCTCTTTGCCGCGCAGCGGATGCACAAACGATTCAATCTGCAAACCCGCAGTAGCAGCAGCTTCTAAAAATTTCACACGCGCGTGCACGTAGGTCGGCGAAAAAGCTTGGACAACACCAATCATCAAACCCTCACTGATTTTCTTCGCGTTTTTTGCGTAATTTTTGCGTTACCTAGAATTTCAGGCCATCCTGTATTTCAAGCCGCAGCCAACCACCTCTCCGCCAGCCGCACCCAATACGTCGCGCCCAGCGGCAGCAAATCGTCATTGAAATCATAGCTTGGGTTATGCAGCATGCAAGGGCCTGCGCCGTGCCCCATTTCTCGATGCCCACCATCACCATTGGCAATGAACACATACGCACCCGGCTTGGCTTGCAGCATGTAGGAGAAATCTTCTGCGCCCATCGTAGGCTCTTGTGGTTTCACGTTCCCCTCGCCTACGATCTCGCGCATCACATCCGCGCAAAAATGCGCTTCTTTCATGCTGTTGACCGTGGGCGGATAGTTGCGTACAAATTCAAAATCTACGGTGCCGCCAAACGCTGCTGCCAGACCAACCGAGATTTCTTTCATGCGTTTTTCGATCAAATCAATTAACTCGGTGGTAAACGTGCGCACCGTGCCTTGCAGCTCGCAGGAATCCGGGATCACATTGGTTGCCTCGCCTGCATGAAACATCGTCACGCTGATCACGCCCGCTTCCACGGGCTTTTTATTGCGGCTGATGATGCTTTGAAAGGCTTGCACCGCTTGGCTTGCGATGATGATGGGGTCAACCGAGTTGTGCGGCAGCGCTCCATGCCCGCCTTTGCCGTGGAAGGTAATTTTGAATTCGTTGGATGAGGCCATCACAGGCCCGGGGCTTACCGCGAATTCGCCCACCTGTGGCCCCGGCCAGTTGTGCATACCAAACACAGCTTCGACTGGGAATTTCTCAAAGAGCCCATCTTTGATCATCTCGCGCGCACCGCCACCGCCTTCTTCTGCGGGCTGAAAAATCAAATATACCGTGCCATCAAAATTGCGGTGTTTGGCAAAGTGTTGAGCTGCGGCCAGAAGCATGGCGGTGTGCCCATCGTGCCCGCAGGCATGCATCTTGCCCGCATGCTTGCTCGCATGCGCGAAGCTGTTGTACTCCTGCATGGGCAAGGCATCCATGTCGGCTCGCAGGCCAATGGCGCGGTTCGACGCTCCAGCTTTCACGATGCCCACCACGCCCGTCGTACCCATGCCGCGATGAATCGGTATGCCCCATTCCGTGAGCTTGGCCGCCACCACATCGGCAGTGCGCACTTCTTCAAAACACAACTCCGGGTGCGCATGAATATCGCGGCGAATCTGCGCAATGCCAGCGGCTTGGGTGACGAGGGAATCGATAACTTTCATGGGTTTTTCTCCTGCTCTGAGTGTAATGCTGCGGCAAAAACCAAGCAGGGCGTAGCAAATGGGTTTTTTGGTACGGGTAAAGTCATCTGAACTGATGGGAAAACGCGACTCTCCCATGTACATGGGATGTCAAAAATGTGCATGCACGTTTCTAATTGCAATATCCATTGCAACAACCCGGAGAAAGCCCATGTCCCTCAAAACCCTCAAATTCCTCTGTATGGCCAGCGCCGCCGTGCTGATAGCTGCTTGTGGCGGTGGCGGCACAACGACAGGTGGCTCTGACACGCCAGTCGTTGTGACGGGCTCGCAGTCCGGCATCCTGACCGATGCGGCCGTGCAAGGCGTGAGCTACCGCACCAGCTCGGGCGTGACGGGCATCACAGGCCCCAACGGCGAATACAACTTCAACCCCGGCGACACCGTGCAATTCACGCTCGGCGGCTTGACGCTGGGCAACGTGACGGCCACCGGCATCATCAGCCCGATTCAATTGGCCGCTGGCGACAGCAACAAGCTGAACAATTTGCTCGTCTTGTTGCAATCCTTGGATACGGACGGTAACCCCAATAACGGCATCACGATTTCATCGGCCACAGCCGCAGCCGTGCCTACAACGGTGAATCTCACGCAAGCCACCAACACCTTCGCCTCCAGCGCCAATACGGGTTTGGTCAGCGCGATGACAGCGGGTGGCATCACCCGCTCGGTGACTTCACTGGCTTCCGCGACGGCGCATTTCACAGAGCAAGGATTGGTTCTACTCAGTAATAACGTGATTGTGATGTATGGCACAGACACCGCCGCAATGCTTCGAATTCTTCCAAATGGCAGTTACCTTATTGGTGAAGCCAGTCCAGACGACTATTGTGGTGCTGAAGGCGACTGTGGTGAGGAACTCATAGGTACAGCGGGCTCAGAGCGCGGTACAGTATCAGTGACAGGTTTTTCCACAACTGGCTACCAAATCAGTGCAACAGCCGTCATTGATAACAACCTTCAAAACGGCTTGTCGCATCCAGTTGAATGTGACTCACAAGGTTTCTTGCCCAACGGTGAGGGATTCAAGATCAACGTGGCCGGTTTGTGTGATGCAGAACCCCAAGGCGAGTTGCTTAACAAAGCGCCGAATAACAATTCGACATTGGTCGGTGTGTGGGCCTTGGAATCTCCGACCAGTGCGAACGTACAGCATTTTGTTTTCTTGCCCAACGGCAAGTACCTGATGGTTGATCCACTTGGCGATACCGAAATGGACTCATGCGGAGATCCAGGAGTTGAATTTGGTAGTTATGATTGGAATTCAAGCACGGGTGTTCTCACCATTTCCAATGTCACTTATGACACGAACGGGTGTGCTGGTTTGAACGACGACACTGAAGAGGGCTCAGGAGTTTTCACAGGAACGGTTGTGTTAACCAATAATGGTCAGCAAGCCACGGTGACTCCGACGGAAGAAGCCGCCATGACTCTCTATCGCGTTTCCAAATAACCAAGCACTTCCCGCAATCAAAAAAGCCCGCGATCACGCGGGCTTTTTTGTTGTGAAATCAAGGCATTCAAAAATGCCATTTTTTAAGCTTTTTTGGCACTTAGCCGTCATGAAATATGCGCGGATTGCTATCAAAGTAATAGTGAAAGACACCCAAATCAACTTACTCTCGCACCTTGCCCACCGAGTCAATCAAACTCAATTCCACGAGTTTAGAACCCGTGCGCCCGCCATCAAAGCTGATGCGAAAGCCGCCCATGTCCCATTCGCTGATGCCCTCGATGGCTTTGCGAAGCTTGGCTTGGGTGAGGTCTTTGCCGGCTTTGCGCAGGGCTTCTACTAAAGCGCGGGCACTGATGTAGCCTTCTAGCATATAAACATTAGGCTTGCCGAGTTTGGCTGCTTGCGCATCTGCAATCAATTCGCGCACGACTACACTCTTCGCATTATCTGAGCGCGGCACCACGCGAGCGAGCACCACGCCTGCACCACTCGCACCCAACTGCTCGGCCAGCAAACTTTCCCCGGTGTCAGAAAACCCATAAATCGGGCCGCGAAAGCCTTTGCTGCGAGCGGCCTTGATGGCGGTGGCAGCGGCTTTGGCATCGCTAATCACAAGTAGGGATTGCGGTGATGTGGCCAAAGCTTGATCGAGCTGGGTTAGCAAGCGTTTGCTGGATAAATTTGCACCGAGCGCATTCATACTTCGCTCAGCAGCCTCTGCTGAACTGACGGCTTCAGAATCTGGTGCGTGAACAATGGCTAATTTGCGCATACCCAGAGTTTCGGCATGGCGAATCACCGCGATGCCTTGCTCACTGTCACCGGGGCGAATGAAGTACAGCGAAGGAAAATTCGCACCGTGCAGTTCATCGCTGGAAGTCTGTGGCGCAAAAACGATGGTGCTCGTCTCTTTGACAACTTCATGCACGCTCATGGTAGAGGCTTCGCCATAGCTGCCAAACAAAGCGAATGCGCCCGCCTGTATCAGCTTTTGTGCGTTGGCTTTAGCGGTGACTGCATTGCCTGCATCGTCCATGCTGACCAAATTGATCGTGCGGCCGTTGATGCCACCTGTCGCATTCACACGCTCGAAATACAGGCGTGCGCCTTGGTGAAAAGGTAATGCCAAAGCAGATGATGCGCCAGTGAGCGCCGTAGTCTGGCCTAAGGTGATGCTGGTTCTTGAAACGCCCTCCGCAGTTTGCGCGAAGACTTGCTGACTGAGGCTGTTCAACCCTGCTGCAATCGCGATCCAAGCAAAGAGTGTTGCGTTAAAAAAGCGGCGCTTCAACAGAATGTTCATGACAAGTTAAATCCAAAGGGCATCGCCCGCATCATGCCTTGGACTGCCTAGCACTTGACCACGGGTTTCCCCTTGAAAATCAACGAACTCGTGCTTGAACCAACGTGCAAGACTTATGACTACACTTGTGCCATGAGCACGGCTGTTTTTCACCCTTCTTCGACCCCACGGTCAGTCATCGGCGCTTGCCCGCATGATTGCCCCGATACGTGTAGCTTCATCACGGAGGTGCAGGAGGGTCGCGCTGCACGAGTGCGCGGCAATCCTGCGCATGCGCACACGGCGGGCGCGCTCTGCGCCAAAGTGAGCAAATACACTGAGCGCACCTACCATCCTGAGCGTTTGACTTTTCCCATGAAGCGTGTGGGAGCCAAGGGCGAGGGGAAGTTTGAGCGTGTGTCGTGGGATGAGGCGCTGAACGACATTGCTGCTCGCTTCCAAGCGATTGCCGCCCGCGATCCGCAAGCGATTGTCCCCTACAGCTACGCTGGCACTATGGGTTTGGCACAAGCTGAGGGCATGGCGGCGCGGTTTTTTCACAAGCTAGGTGCCTCGTTGTTGGATCGCACGATTTGCTCCTCCGCCGGCACAGAAGGCTTGATGCACACACTGGGTGGCAAAGTCGGTATGAAGGTGGAGTTTTTCGCAGAGAGCCGACTCATCATCATTTGGGGCAGCAATTCGATCACCAGCAACTTGCATTTTTGGCGGCATGTGCAAGAGGCCAAGCGCTTGGGTGCACGGGTATGGTGCATCGATCCGCGTCGCACCGAAACGGCAGAGAAATGCCACGAGCATATTCAGCTACTGCCCGGCACAGATGCTGCGCTGGCACTCGCCATCATGCAGGAGCTGATCGTGCATTACTGGCTCGACCATGATTACATCGCGCAGCACACGCTGGGTTGGGACAAATTACGCGAGCGAGCACTGCTATGGAATCCAGAGCGTGCCGCGCAGGTGTGTGGCGTTCCAGCAGCGCAAATCATTCAATTGGCCAAGGAATACGGGCAAGCAGCCAAGCGCGGCGAGCCCGTGGCGATTCGTTTGAATTACGGCATGCAGCGTGTGCGTGGCGGCGGCAATGCGGTGCGGGCGGTGGCGAGTTTGCCAGCGCTGGTGGGCGCATGGCGGCATCGTGCGGGCGGTGCGTTGCTCTCTTCTTCAGGGCAGTTTCCTGTGCAGCGGCAAGCGCTGTTTCGCCCCGATTTGCTGGAGGGCAAAACGCCGCGCACGCTCAATATGATCACCATCGGCGATGATTTGCTGCGCGATTCTTCTGCGGAGTTTGGTGCGAAGATTGAAGCGCTCATTGTTTACAACAGCAATCCCGTCGCCGTTGCGCCCGATTCCTCAAAAGTCGTGCAAGGCTTTGCGCGGGAAGACTTGTTCACTGTCGTGCTCGAGCATTTTCAAACCGACACCGCTGATTACGCCGACTACTTGCTGCCTGCCACCACACAGCTCGAACATTGGGATGTGCATTTGAGCTACGGCCACACGGATGTGCTGCTCAATCAGCCCGCAATCCAGCCCGTCGGCGAAGCCAAACCCAACACAGAGATCTTTCGCCAACTGGCTCGGCGCATGGGCTATACCGAGCCATGCTTTGCAGAGGATGATGAAACACTCTGCCGCACGGCATTTGAAGGGCAGGTGGATTTTGATGCGCTGCTCAAAGATGGCTTCGCCACGCTGCACATTCCCGATGCGCCTTTCGCGCAAGGTGGTTTTCCTACCGCATCAGGCCAATGCGAATTTGACAGCCCGGTGCATGGCCTTCCCGATCATGTGCCCAACTACGAACTGCCAGAGGCTGGCGGTGAATATCCGTTGGCCATGATCTCGCCCCCCGCTCGCAACTTCCTCAATTCCACTTTCGTCAACGTCAAAAGCCTGCGCGACATGGAAGGCGAGCCGCTTTTGGAAATCTCTGCGCAAGATGCGGCCGCCAGAGGCATTCACGACGGCGCAGTCGTCAAAGTCTTCAATGACAGAGGCACTTACCACTGCAAAGCCCACATCACAACAAGAGCCCGCGAAGGCGTGGTCAACGGCCTAGGCATCTGGTGGCGCAAGCTGGGCTTGCGCGGCACGAATGTGAATGAAGTCACCAGTCAACGCCTCACCGACATGGGGCGCGGGCCGGTGTTTTATGACTGCCAAGTTCAGGTGCAACTCGCATCATGATGCTATTTTGAAGCAAAACGATGGTTAGCCGGCATATTTACTGCGCTAGCTGCTATGCTTTTTGTAGTGATCTCCATCTCGGGCTGCAGCAACCTAGGCTACTACTGGCAAAATACACAAGGTCACTTAGCGGTGATGAATGCCGCCAAGCCTGTGCAGGAATGGCTGGATGATGCACAAACGCCGCAGGCGACAAGTGCCAAACTCGTACTCTCGCAGCGCATCCGCACGTTTGCCTCGCAAGAGCTGAAATTACCCAATAACGCGAGCTATACACGCTTTGCCGATTTAAAGCGCAGCGCCGTGGTGTGGAATGTGGTGGCGGCACCGCCGTATTCGCTGCAACTCAAGACTTGGTGCTTTGCGGTGGTGGGTTGCGTCAGTTATCGCGGGTATTACACCGAGGCTGCGGCGCGAGAAGAGGCTGCGCGGGTCAAAGCCGAGGGCTATGAGGTGAATGTGTATGGCGTTCCGGCGTATTCGACGTTGGGCTATTTGAATTGGGTCGGCGGCGATCCGCTGCTCAATACTTTTATCACCTACCCCGAAGGTGAATTGGCTCGCATCATCTTTCACGAGTTGGCGCATCAGGTGCTGTATGTGAAAGACGACACCACGTTTAACGAATCGTTTGCCACTGCGGTGGAGCGCATCGGCGGCCAGATGTGGTTGGAGAAATACGGCTCAGAGGCCGCGAAAAAAGAGTATGCGCAGTTTGACCAGAGGCGGCGGGAGTTTCGCGCATTCACGCTGCGAGCTAGGCAGCGCTTAGAGCCGATTTATAAGCAAAATCAGGCACTAGCCGGCGTAGAATCTGCGCGGAGTGCTCCTGAAATCATAGTGAATCAAAAGCAGCAAGCTTTTGCAGCAATGCGGGACGATTATGCGCAGCTCAAGGCCAGCTGGGGTGGCTTCAATGGCTATGACGGCTGGATGAGCCGCGCCAACAATGCTTCACTGGGCGCTATCGCAGCCTATGATGATTTGGTGCCGCAGTTTGAGGCAGTATTTGAGAAAAAAGGCCGAGATTGGACGGCTTTTTACACGGCAATCCAGACCATTGTGCCCCTTCCAAAAGACGCGCGCCGGACAGCTTTGCAAGACATGACAAAATAGAGTTGCAACGATAATGTGCTGAGTCCTCAGCAGTCACAGGAGACAGACATGCCCGATATAAAAATTTCTCGCGACCATGCCCTCGGTTTGGCGCAAGCTCGCAAGGTAGCCTACCAATGGGCCGAGCATGCCGAAGAGCGGCTGGATATGGAATGCACTTATGAAGAGGGCAAAACGAATGACACAGTGCGTTTTAAGCGCAGCGGCGTGGATGGGACTTTGGAAGTGACTGCCACGAGCTTTGATCTGCATGCCAAGCTCGGCTTCTTGCTTGGCGCGTTCAAGGGGCGGATTGAAAGCGAGATTGAGAAGAATCTCGATGATCTACTGGCTAAGGGCAGCAAGGCGGCTGCGAAGAAGCCTGCGGCTAAGAAAAAAATCTAAGACAGAAAATTCAAAATCCTGTAACGCAGAAAACACAGAAAAGGCACAGAAAACGCAGAAACAATACCGAAATGAAGATAAGTGTCAAGTCAGTTTGTTTTTGCTGACGCGCTGAACTCAATTTCTCTTTTCTGTTTTTCTGTGCTCTATCTGTGTTTTCTGCGTTACGTCATTTCTGAATTTAAAAATTAAGAGACGCTTATTTCAGCGAATTGATCAAATCCACATACTGCTGCATCGCATCGTCTTGATCGGTGCCTTTGATTTTGTTCCAAGCATCCCATTTGGCGCGGCCGACCATGTCGGTGATGCCGGGTTTTTTCTCTTCGTTATCGCCGACGCTACCTTGCTTGTAGAGCGAGTAGATTTTTAAGAGTGTGGCGTTATCGGGGCGCGAGGTGAGTTTTTTGGACTCTGCTGCTGCGGTTTCAAACTTCTTTTTCAATGCGGCTGATGCCATGGTGTGCTCCTAAGGTGCGTGAGTTAAATGAGGGGATTGTTCAAGGCTGAATTCAAGCCTTGGCCTTTTTAGCTGCGGGCTTGGCAGCTTTTTTAGCGGGGGCTTTCTTGGCTGCTGCTTTTTTAGCAGGAGCGGCTTTGACAGCGGCCTTCTTCGCAGGCGCTTTCTTCTCAGCAGCACCGCCTTTCCATTTGAGGCGAGCCTTCTTCGCCAGCGTCACCACCTTGGCGATGTCTTCATCGGTGAACGCGCCGTTCACGCCGGAAATGGCCGAGAGCTTCATGCCGTGCTTGAGGCCAAGCTTGTAAATTTCTTTGACCTTGTCCCATTCGGTGTCGCGGCCAATGGTGAACACCTCAAAGCGGCCTTCCAGCGCGAGCACAATGGTCTCGGCCAAGCAGGCATAGATCACATTGGGCGGCAGGCCAATGCTCTTCATGCCACGCACTTTGGTGGGCAGCTCGATCTCGCCGGATTCGATCACCAGCACATCGGGGCGCTTGGCCACTTCTTCGGGCGGCAAATCCAGCGGCCGCGCCACATCGGTGATCACGCAGCCGGGCTTGACCTTCATGATGTCCAAAATCTTCTTGCCCGCGCCCGAGGTGGAGGTCACGATCATGTCCATGTCGTGCAGCAGGCTGTCGTAATCGGTGGAGCAAATGATGTTGGCATCTGGCGTGT
>JAAUOI010000053.1 GCA_012036375.1 Allobrachymonas sp.
CATGCAGCAAGCGGCGATAAGTGAACTCTGGGCTGCGCGAGAGCATCTCGCGAGGCGTGCCGCCTACCGAGATCAACCAACCCTCAGCTTCTGCGCCAGTGGGCGAGATGATGTTTTCCATCTTGCAATACACCATCGGCGGCATATGCGCGGCCAGCGTTTCCACCTGGTCCATGATGAATTTGGGTGTGGCTTTCGGAATCGGGAAGCCCTTGCGAATGAAATCTTGCGAGAGCGGATGAATCACGAAAGCGAAGCGGCGAATGTTGCGAAAAGCTCCCGTGGGGTGCAGCAAATTCGGCGTGATTTTCAGCTCGTTCAAGATCTCTTCAAAATCATCATCGGAGACTTCATCGGCATTTTACTGAGTGCGGCCAAGATCATGGCCTCCAGTGTGTTGATGCCCACCACTTTTTCAAACAGCTTGGGCGACACATCAATCACCAAATTCACTTTGCAATTTTTGAAGAACTCCATGCGGCCTTCGTCCACAGCGGAGGTGATCAAAGTTTTACCGTTCAGGTTGCCCGAATTGCCCACCGCTTTGAGCTCGGCATAGGTGCCCACCACCACATGCGCCTCTTGCACGGCTTTGGCCACACGATTACCTTTGAGCCAGGTCAAGGAGGATTCCAAAATTTCGGCAGGCTTGCCGGGGATGAGCTTGGCCCCTTTGGCAAACAATTCCAATTGCTCAATCGAGCCGAGCATGGCGGGAGCGCCGGTTTGAAACAGCGCATCAGCAAAGCGCAGATTGGGTGTGTAGTCTTGCATGGCCACCGCCATGTCGTAATTGCGCATGCCGTTTAAAAACAGCACGATGTTGTTGTCAAAATAATTGCCCAGCTCTTTTTGCACATGGCGCACGGCGCGCACTTGCAGCAGGCGGCGCAGCGTGGCACCCGTGGTGGCGGGGATGCGGGTGACGACATTGAGCAGGCGCTGGGTTTCTTTGTTGACCACCGTGCGCAGACCCACTTGGTAATGATCGCCAATTTCACCCAAGCCAATTGCGTCCGCCGTGGTCTGCTGGCGGCGCAGCAGCTCCCAAGCCTTGGTGGTGTCATTGTTTGCGCCTAGGCGCGTGACTTCAAACTGTTCGCCGAGGAATTGGGTTTTGAAGGTGAAGTCTTGGCTGTCTGCGCCGAGGGTGACGGTAGTGACTTTTTTCATGGGGTCTTCTCTTGAGTTTCTAGGAATTTATTTTGCGGGTTTTTTCACGGGAGCTTTTTTGGCGGCTGGCTTTTAGCGGTGACATCCACTGCATCATGCTTGGGCGGCAATACTTGGCGAATCAGTTGCTCGCATTGCTTTTGCGTCATGTAGCGCGGCACGGGGTAGCCGGTGTGCGCCTCGTGGCAGGCGGCTTTGGCCAGCGCGGGGATGTCGGCTTCTTGGAGTTTGTCGAGATACAGGGGAATGCCCAAGTCACGGTTGAGATCGTCAATCGCATCCAAGAATTTATCGGCCAGCGCATCATCGCGCTCGCTGGCCTTGCCTAACTTGGCGCGCACGGCCAGTTGCGCCAAGCGCTTGGTGATCGACGGTGCGGAATAGCGCATCACATGCGGCAGCATGATCGCATTGGCCAAGCCATGCGGCGTGTGGTATTTGCCGCCGAACTGGTGGGCAATCGCATGCACGTAGCCCACATTCGCGCGGGTGAAGGCGAGGCCTGCGTAAGTCGAGGCGAGCGCCATCTTTTCGC
This sequence comes from Allobrachymonas sp., assembly GCA_012036375.1. Classification (GTDB taxonomy): domain Bacteria; phylum Pseudomonadota; class Gammaproteobacteria; order Burkholderiales; family Burkholderiaceae_C; genus JANMDU01. The sequence continues at coordinate 1,709 of JAAUOI010000053.1, forward strand.
GGGCGGCGATGTTTTTGCCATCGGTGTAGCAGGTGCGCAGATTGCCGAAGATCAGGCCGACGGCGGCCAGCGCCATGCCATCGGTGTACGGCGTGGCCCAGTTGCCGACATACGATTCAATCGCATGCGTGAGCGCATCAATGCCGGTGGCGGCGGTGATGTGAGGCGGCAGGCCGGTCATGAGCGCGGGGTCAAGCGCGGCCATTTTGGGCACGAGGCGTGGATCGATGATGACGATCTTGTCGTGCTTGGACGGATCGGAGACGACGGCGGCGACGGTAACTTCAGAGCCCGTGCCTGCCGTGGTGGGCACAGCGTAAATCGGCAGTGGGCTGCGCCGGCCTTTGAAATAGCCCGCGAGTTGGCGTAGCGGCTTGGGGTTGGCAAAGGCCATGGCAATCGCTTTGGCCGAATCCATCGAAGAGCCGCCGCCAAAAGCCACAATCGCATCGCAATCGTGATCGCGGCAAAACGCTATGCCGCGCTCGACCAGTGGAATCGGCGCATCAGGCGTGATCTCATCAAACACCACCGACTTTGCCCCGCCCTCTTGTAGCGCATCTTGCAAGCCTTTGAGCAGACCCAGCTTGGAGATCACGCTGTCGGTGACGATGAGCACTTTGCTGTGGCCAAAGCCAGCGACCACTTCGCCCAAGCGCTGGCTGGAACCTGCGCCAACGAGCAGCGTGGGCTGCGGAATCGGGATGTAGCGCGTGAATTTGCCAGCGCCCTTCATCAGCGCCTCCAAACCCGCCTCGCGGGTGGCTGATGGAATGAAATCGAGTATCACGCTGACCTCCTACGTCGTTACTGCTTGTTGCTGCATGCCTGTTGGCTCAATGTATCAGTGTAGGGGCTGTACTTCGCCTTGGGTTGTATCGATTGTCAAATAGCGCACAGGGTTTTCCCGATCTGTGGTGGCGTTTGGCGTGCTGAGGATTTCATTTGATGGGCAGCGGCCGCATGGCAAGGGGCACTGCGCTCCGCTCATACTGTCGTGCAAAGAGTTACGCGACACCTGTCGCGTGGAGACGAATTGCAAACGCGAAGCGTTTGCAGTGCTTCGCCCGCCACAAATCGCAGGTCGCAGTGCCCCTTGCCACGCGGCCTGTTGGCTACTGTGAAGATCTTCGCGCGAAGAGTGTCATTCCCCCACAAATCTTTGCGTGGTGACAGTCTCACGCCACCGTGCCAGCAGTATTAATTTTTGCCGACCCGCAACCTTGCGCTCGGTGACGGCATCACTGCGCCAACCACCGGCCTTTGTGCGCCCTGTGCGTAGGGGCGATTTTGGTAGCACAGGGTGAGAAAACGCTGCTCAAGCGTTTTCATTCGTCAATCACGCGGCAGGTGCCGCGTAGCTCCCGCGCAACCTGCATGAGCCCCTACGCACAGGGTGCACACGGGCCAATGAAAGCAAATCATGCAACCCAGCAATAAAAGCAGATATTTCAAGGAAAACCAGCCAATAGCCGGCATAGAATCTGCGCGGAGTGCTATGCAATTAATAGCGTATGCAAGATTTAAGTTTCTGCATTTTTCACCGAATACTGCGCCACCAAAGCCAGCAAATGCTGCCGCTGACCCGCCTCCAAATAAGGCACGAGCAAATTCAGCACATGCTGCGCCCCGCGCACCAAGGCAATGCTGGCGCTCTCGGGCTCCAAGGCGCGGCGCGGGTCGCGCACATACTCGTAGCTCAGCCAGTAGGTGAGAACGACCACCATCGACGTGGCAGTGCCTTCAATCTCCCGCGAGTCAATGCTAATTGCGCCCGAGCGATTCATCGCTTCCAGCAAGGTACGCAAGCTGCGCGTTTTGTTTTTCAGTACCCACTGGAAATGCGTTTCCAAACGGCGATTTTTCGACAGAAGGTCATTCAAATCGCGATACAGGAAACGGTATTGCCAAATCAGTTCATACAGCGTGTGCAGGAAAAACCAAGCGTCTTCCACATTGCGCACACCGTCGCTGGCATTGAGCAGTTCGCTCAAACTGCGTTCGTAACGGTCAAACAAAGAGTTGATCAGTTCGTCTTTGGCCGGGTAGTGGTAGTACAGATTGCCGGGGCTGATGTTCAGCTCGGCCGAGATCAGCGTGGTCGAGACATTGGGCTCGCCAAAGCGGTTGAACAATTCGAGCGTGACTTCCAGAATGCGTTCTGCGGTGCGACGCGGCGCTTTTTTTGCCATGGTGTCCTCTTGAACTAGGGTTTGCTTCAATGACCACACTCTAGCGCAAGTTGTTGCAGTTCAGTGATCAATGCGAACAGCCAAAAACAAACAGCCGGATGCGAAAGACGCAAAAGTTACGCGAAATTCGCAAAAATACCAAAGCCAAATGGCGTTTTTCTTTTTTGCGTCTTTCGCGTAACTTTTGCGGATTTCGCGTCCGGCTGTTCTTGGCTTTGTATTCTCAAGCGTAGCGCCGCTCTAAATCTTCCAGCGTTTCTTCGAGTTTAACCACCGCGCGGCCGATTTTTGAGGCTTTTGGGGCGGGCATCACGAGTTGGCGCTTGGGATCGGCCAAGGCCAGTTCGTTGATGCGAATGCCGTGCTTTTCAAACTTCGCTGTGAGTGAGCTGCGGCGGGCGCGCAGCAAGTGGCGTGTCTGTTGATACGCGTGCTCGGCAATCGAGCGGCGCTGGCTGTAGCTGAAGGTGTTGGCCAAATAGTATTCAGGGTCGCGCTGATCGGGCTCGATCAACACGATGTCAGTGTTGGGATATTGGCGCTCATAGCCCTTCATGCCCATCTCCAGCCGCGAATGAATCATCGCGCGGAAGGTTTGCGAGAGCACGCTGGGCAGGCCACCATCAGCAATGCGCGCAATGGCTTGGCGCTCTTTGGGCAGGCCGCGCTGCATCACCGTTTTCGCGCATTGAGCGCATCAAAAGGTACGAGGGGATTGAGGCAAATCACCAAATCCATGCCGCCATCCAGCGCCACGCTGGCATGCAAAGTTTTCTTCAACGCGCCATCGACGAAATAATGCTCGCCAATCTCTACCGGCGGAAAGAGCCCCGGCAGCGCCGAGCTGGCCTGAACGGCTTTGGAAATCGGAACATCATCCCAACCTTTTTCACCAAAAGGCGCAGACTCGCCAGAATTCAAATTCGTGGCGACCAAGGTGAGCTTGGCTTTGAGCTGGCGAAAATCGTTACTGCGTCCGGGCTGCGAAAAAATCGCGGTCATGCGCTCGTGTGCCTGCTCGTTGGAGAAAATACCCGTGGGCAATGCAGGGCCGAGCAGCTCCAAAGCGCTCACGAGGCTCTTGCGCTGCACAGCGGCACGCCAAAAGCTCGATGCGAGCAAGCCGGGCAGCATGACCAAGCGGCGAGCGAACTCATGCCAAGCAGGCTGCAGGAGCCACGCGGGGTCAAACCGATCAGTGTTCACATGCGCATCGGTGTTGGTCAATTCGTTGTCGATGAAGTTCTTGCATAAATCCTGCGGGCTCATGCCATTGGCAAGCGAAGCGGCGATGAAGCTGCCAGCGGAGACTCCAACATAATGATCGAGCTTCGTGAAATCTAAACCTTCTAAGACTTCTTGCAAGGCACATAGTGCGCCGATTTCATAGATCGCACCCAGCGGCCCGCCGCCAGCAAGAGCCAGTGCGATGCGCGGTGGTTTGGGGCTTTGCGTCATGGATGCGCGAGTAACGCGCGTTTTTATGAAGTTTGCATTGGCATGCGGCTTGGCGCTTTCGCGTTCAGGCATGGATATGACAGTGGCCATAAGATTGAGTTGTGTGTAAATTTGCTACTATTTTAATAGCGTTTGACGCACATTCTGTCAGGGCAAACCAGTGAAAACTCATATAAATCAGTGGTCGCTATTGAGAGTCGTGCGTAAAAAAGGGCGCTTGTTCAGCGCCCTTTTTTGCTGGGAGAAGTGGATGTGAACCGAAGTTCAATCGCAAGGCTTGCAATTAAGCAGTCTTGACAGCCTTCACAACTTTCTTAGCAACTTTCTTAGCAACTTTCTTAGCAGGTGCGACTGCCTTGGCTTTCACGGTTTTCGCAGCAGCGCGAGCTTGTTTCATCACAGGCTTGGCGGCGGCTTTGCCAGTTTTCTGAGCCAGCGCATCGACGCGAGCGATCAGGGTTTGAATGTCTTTAGCGGTGGGCACGCCCATTTTGTTCAGAGCGCGAGCGACGCGGTCTTCAAAAATGTCTTCGAGTTTGTTCCACTGGCCAGTGGCCTTGGCTGCGACTTCGTTGGCCATGCCAGAAGCTTTGCTGGTGACTTCAGTGATGCGCTCTTCAGCAGCGGCTTGCGTGCGGCGCTGAATGGCCAAGCCTTCTTTGACCAAACCTTCAAACACTTTGCCGCCTTCTTGCTGGGCTTTGCCAAATTGTGCGAGACCAGCCAAGTAAATTTGCTGTGCAGAGGCTTTGATGTTTTCAGCCATGGCTACAGGGCTCATGCTTTTTTTGGATGGGGCTGCGGCTGCAGATTTGCTGACTTTCTTGACCATGGGAGACTCCAGTGAAGTGATGTTGAAACGATGTGTTGAACTGTAGCCACAAGCCTTGCGCTTGTTTAGGTGCGAGCTTCTAAATGGCTAGAGGTTGGACTCTATGGGGCTTTGGTGGGGACGCTTTCTTTTGGCGTGGAGCGGCCGTGCGGCATGGGTGTACTGCGACCTGTCGGTTATTCATGAAATCTTGGCGCGAGAAGTGTCGCCGCCCCCCATTTTCGCAGCGTGACAGTTTCACGCAACCGAGCCACTTGTAGCCACGTTAAAATCACCCCATGTTCCACAGCCTCTGGATGTTCACCATGAAACGCTGTTTCCTCCTTGTTTGTTTGCTCGCGCTGAGTGTTGCCGTGCACGCTCAACTGTCTGAGCCCTTGCCTGTGACTGAGTCGAATGTGATTCAAAACGGCACGCCTGGTCTGCGCAAATTTCCGGGCATTGCCTTGCGCGGTAAATTGCAGGTGGTGCAAACGCCGGATATTTTGATCGATGGCAAACGCGAGCGTCTCTCGCCCGGTGCACGGATTCGTGATACGAGTAACCGCTTGGTCATGTCGGCCACGATCACGGGTGTGGAACTCACGGTGAACTTCGTGCGCGATGGCGCGGGCTTGGTGCATGAGGTGTGGGTGCTGACTGAGCTCGAAGCTCGGCAAAAGATCAAAACCAATACGCCAACGAGCAACGTTGTTTTCGCCAGCGATGAGCAAAACACCAAAACCGACGACGGCAAAACGCCGTTCAATCAATTGCCTACTTTTGATCAAGTGCGCCGGCAGCAAGCAGCGCCAAAATAAACGCTTCAACAAGCTAATTTGAGCGGTAATTTTAAGCAAAATCAGCCTCTAGCCGGCATAAAACCTGCGCAGAGTGCTATTGGATTTATAGCATATCAATGCCAATGCGATGCATCCGCATGCAGTCAGTGATTTCCACCATGAGCAAAAAAGTCTTCATCAAAACCTTCGGCTGCCAAATGAATGAGTACGACTCGGACAAGATGGTGGATGTCTTGCATGCCGCCCAAGGCTATGAGAAAACCGACAACGTCGATGAAGCCGATTTGGTATTGTTCAACACCTGCTCGGTGCGTGAGAAGGCGCAGGAAAAGGTGTTTTCCGATCTCGGTCGCGTGCGGCATTTGAAAGCCAAAGGCGTGAAGATTGGTGTGGGCGGCTGCGTGGCCAGCCAAGAGGGCGAGGCCATTATCAAACGTGCGCCTTATGTGGATGTGGTATTTGGCCCGCAAACCTTGCATCGCTTGCCCGAGCTGCTCTCGAAAACAGAGCAAACGCGCAAATCGCAGGTTGACATCAGCTTCCCCGAAATTGAAAAATTTGACCATTTGCCGCCCGCGCGGCGCGAAGGCGTGAGTGCCTTTGTGAGCATCATGGAAGGTTGTAGCAAATATTGCAGCTATTGCGTGGTGCCGTATACGCGGGGCGAAGAGGTCAATCGGCCGCTGGATGACGTGCTCTTGGAAGTGGCGCAGCTTGCCAGCCAAGGCGTGAAAGAGATCAATTTGTTGGGGCAAAACGTTAATGCCTATCGTGGCACGATGGGCGAAACGAGTGAGATTTGTGACTTTGCCACGCTGCTGGATTACGTGGCCGAGATTCCCGGCATCGAGCGCATCCGCTACACCACCAGTCACCCCAATGAGTTCACCCCCGCGCTGATCGAGGCTTATGCCCGCATCCCCAAGCTCGTCAATCATCTGCATCTGCCCGCCCAGCATGGCTCAGACCGAATTCTCGCCGCCATGAAGCGAGGCTACACCAGCTTGCAATACAAAAGCATCATCCGCAAGCTGCGTGCGATTCGCCCTGATTTATCGCTCTCCACCGATCTCATCATCGGCTTTCCTGGCGAGAGCGACGATGATCATGCGAAAACAATGAAGCTGATTGAAGACATGCGCTTTGACAACAGTTTCAGCTTCATCTACAGCCCACGCCCCGGCACGCCAGCGGCTTCGTTGGCCGACGATACGCCGCATGATGTGAAGCAGCGGCGTTTGCTGCAAGTGCAAAAAGCGATCAACGACAACACGCATGCGTTCAGCGACGCCTTGGTGGGCCGCACGGTTCGCATCTTGGTGGAAGGACCATCGCGTCAATCCAAGCCCGACTCACCCGAACTGATGGGGCGCACCGAGTGCAACCGCGTGATCAACTTTGCAGCGAGCAAGGCGGCGTTGCAACGCATGCCAGGCTCCTTAATTGATATTGCTGTGACGCAGCGCATGGGCTTTTCGCTGCGTGGGGAGTTGGCGATTTCTGATGCGACGGTTTAAGGCTAGGTAACGCGAAAAACGCGAAAAGAAATACCGAAAAACGCGAAAAATAAGTGGCTTGATGCGATCTATGCACTGGGATATTTTCTGCCGCGTGATCGACAACTTTGGCGATATTGGCGTGTGCTGGCGACTGTCTGAGCAGTTGGCGCGGCGCGGGCAGCAGGTCAAGCTCTGGGTGGATGACGCTTCAGCGTTGGCTTGGATGGTGTCGGGTGGCTGCGATGGCGTGCAGGTGATGCCTTGGCTACCTGATCAGCCGATGCCAGAAGGTCACACGCCCAGCGATGTGGTGATTGAAGCCTTTGGCTGCGAGGTTGATGCGGCGTGGATTGCTACGTATTCAATAGCACTCCGCGCAGATTCTATTTCGGCCAAAGGCCAAAAAGGCTTGAAAAAACCACCTGTTTGGATCAACCTAGAATACCTCAGCGCTGAAAGCTATGTGGAGCGCAGCCACGGTCTCTCGTCCCCCGTAATGAGCGGCGCGGCGCGGGGCTTAACGAAGTGGTTTTTCTATCCCGGCTTTACACTCCAAACTGGCGGATTGTTGCAAGAGTTTGCCGCAGCGAGGGTGCAAAGCGTTGAAGTGCCAACCGATGCATCGCTGCAACCGAGCCAGCGGCGGGTCAGCCTGTTTTGTTACGAGCCTCCGGCATTGTCGCAATGGGTGCAGCAGCTGGCCGATGCGCAGCAACCCAGCGAACTGCTGGTGATGCCGGGGCGTGGTCAGCAGGCTCTGAAAGCTGTTTTTTTTAAGCAAAAACGAGCATCAGCCGGCATGGAATGTGCGCCAAATGCTATCAATTCAAGAGCAATCATACATGCCGCACCAAGCCTATGACCAGCTTTTGGCTGATTGCGATCTGAATTTCGTTCGCGGAGAAGACAGCTTGGTGCGCGCCCTGCTCGCAGGCCGCGCCTTCGTGTGGCAAATTTATCCGCAAGCCGATGGTGCGCATGTCGCCAAGCTCGATGCCTTCTTGGATTGGCTGCAAGCCCCGTCCGATTTGCGCGCATTTCACCGCATCTGGAATGGCTTGCAAGGGGCTGATTTGCCCACCATTGATCTGCCAGCTTGGCAAGCCTGCGCACGAGCCGCGCAGCAGCGCATCTTGGCGCAGCGCGATTTGGTATCGCAACTGCTTGATTTCGTTCAGGAAAAGCAAGTTGAGGTGGCTGTGTAGAGCGCAGCGAAGCAGCAATTGCGGTTAAAATCATGGGCTTTGCAGCACACGGCTGCACCGTAAATTTGCTGAATACCGCTTCAGCTCCCAAGAAAGCACTCCATGAAAATCGCTCAAGAAATGCGCGCCGGCAACGTGATCATGCACGGCAAAGACCCAATGGTCATTTTGCGCACTGAATACTCCCGTGGTGGCCGCAATTCAGCCACCGTGCGCATGAAGCTCAAAAGCCTGATCGCCAATTTCGGTACCGAGGTCGTCTTCAAAGCCGACGACAAAATGGAGCAAATCATTCTGGACAAGAAGGATTGCACCTACTCGTATTTCGCCGATCCGATGTATGTCTGGATGGACACAGATTACAACCAATACGAAGTTGAAGCCGAGAACATGGGCGATTCGCTGCATTACCTCGAAGACGGCATGGCCGCCGAAGTGGTGTTTTATGACGGCAAAGCAATTTCTGTGGAGTTGCCCACCAGCGTAGAGCGCGAAATCACGTGGACCGAGCCAGCAGTCAAAGGTGACACATCTGGCAAAGTGCTCAAGCCTGCCAAGATTGCGACTGGCTTTGAAGTCGGCGTGCCAATTTTCGTGGCGCAAGGCGACAAGATCGAGATCGACACCCGCACCGGCGAGTACCGCAAGCGTGTGTAATTTGCGACGCTGCAATCGGCGATTGTTGTGAGTGCGCAACCTCCTCAATCGCCTAGAGGAAATTCTTAAAAAGACCTGCATGCAGTCTTTTTTATGGCTATCATGGCGAGCAAATATTACAACTTAATAATTAAGCATCAACTCGCGCCATGGCGTATCTCTACAGTCTGTTTGTTAACGGAAAAATCTAGGACCCTATGAGCGACGCATGATCGTGGGTATGTGCGTGAAAAACGCGATTTCAGACGAGCAAATCGTCACGCGCAGCGATGGTCTGCAAATGAGCGTGACGCAACTATTGCAAGACAAGCTCGAATCCACGCCCGGAGCGCTCAACGCGCTGCCCGATAGCGCCAAAACGGTTGAAAGCCGACTGGGTGCGCCTTCCTCGGGCATGTGGCCGCAGTTCAATGTGCGCTTCGGCGGCGGGCCGGTCAAGCCCGGCGCACTGGGCTTTAGTGGCGCGGGTCAGGTGATGTACCAAGGCGATGTCTTGCGTTTCAAAGGCAATCGGCGCAACAGCAATTTAGGCATGAGCCGACAGGAAGAGAATTTGCCACTGGCTGCGATTGCGAGCAGTCGCATCGATGGGTTTTTTGTGGAGCTGCAATTGCAGCCCGACTTGAAATTTCCTGAGAGCATACAAGGCATCCCTGTGCGCTTTGAATGCGTGAACGCACAAGAGGCGGCGGAGTTGTGCGAGCTGCTGAATATCGAACCCGGCGAGTTACCCAATGGCCTGTCGTATATCCACACCGCACCGAGTCCGCTGATGCGTTAAGCCATGATGTTACATTGGCTCAATTTTAAGCCAAATCGTCATCTAGCCGGCATAAAATATGCGTCGAGTGCTATCAAATGGAGAGCAACCTATTTTGCTTCACTCAACGCATAAAAGCGTTTGATTTCGTGCCATGCGGTTTGGGGATCGTCCACATAGGTGAATAACTTCAGGTCTTCTGGTGAAATTGCGCCTTCGTCGGCAAGCGCCTCAAAGTTGATGATCTTCTTCCAATACGCCGAGCCAAACAGAAAAATCGGCACTGGCTTGGCTTTGCGCGTTTGCACCAGTGTGAGCACCTCAAACAGTTCATCCAAAGTACCAAAGCCGCCGGGGAAGGCCACCAAAGCTTTGGCTCGCATCATGAAATGCATTTTGCGGATAGCGAAATAATGAAACTTGAAGGCCAAATCTTCAGGCACATAGGGATTGGCTCGCTCTTCTTTTGGCAGGTCAATCGTCAAACCCACCGAGGGCGCACCCACATCGGCTGCGCCGCGATTAGCGGCTTCCATCACGCCGGGGCCGCCGCCGGTGCAGATGAAGAGCTTGTCTGCGGCGGGGCAGTTTTGGCTGTATTGCGCGACCAGTTGGCCGAACTCACGCGCCTGCGTGTAGTAGGGCGCGTTGCGCATGAGGCGCTGGGCGCGAGCGAGTTGCTCGGCAAGCGTGCCGCCAAATCCGTGGCAGCGGCATAGGCCGAAGCGGTGCCGGTCAGCTTCCTCTCGGTTGACCAAGCGCAGCGCTATGGCCGCTTCGTTGGTGATCCCACCTCCGAGCAATTGACCCGTCATTTCCACCTTGATGACGCCGATCGCGCATTCATCGGCAAGCATCGCGGTGACCACAACCGCCTCGGCGTTGCGGTCCAACTTGGGTCACTTCGGTTGCTCGGCACCCTCCTCGAAGACCCTTCGCACATTCCGGCATCGGTCGCGCGCTTCGCCGGCGAGCAACTGGCGATCGCGGACACGACTGGATCGATGGCGCGATATTGCGCCAGCGAGGGGCGCTGGCGGCATGGCCCGCGCATTCGCGATCACTATGGCTATCGGCTCTTCTCCGATGCCGGAGTTACGTTCCGTTTGCATCGCTTCATCTATTCGCTGTGCTGGACGGGCACCGACCGGCCATCGGCATTGTTCGATGCAGCCGCGACGTGGCTGCTCGAAGCCAAGGTGCTGTTGCCGGGTTTATCGGTGCTCGAGCGCGACGTGGCGCGGGTGCGCGCGCGTGTCCATGCTCATGTGCATCGTCGTCTGATCGACAGGCTGACGCCCGAGCAACGGAGGCGTCTCGATACGCTTGTCGCCGTCCCTGAAGACGGACGCCAGAGCCCGCTCGATCGGCTTCGCGACGGACCCTATCTGCAAAGCGGCCCCGAGATCAGCCGTGCGGTTGCACGCCTCGAAGAGATCCGCACCTTCGCGGTCGACGGCCGCCAGTACGTCGGGAACGTCCAGCCGACCACCCACAGTGCCGGCTCCTCGTAGAGCGTGCGCCGCGTGGTCGTGGTTGTGCGAATGTGATCCGTGCATCTCGCCCTCACGCCAATGTCTTGCGCGGGTCGAGCGCGTCGCGCACCGCCTCGCCGACGAAGATGAGAAGGCTGAGCATGAAGGCGATGACGAAGAAGGCCGTGAGCCCGAGCCAAGGCGCCTGGAGATTGTCCTTGCCTTGCGCGAGCAGCTCGCCGAGCGAAGCCGACCCCGGCGGCAGACCAAAGCCTAGAAAGTCGAGCGAGGTCAGCGTGGTGATCGACCCATTCAGAATGAAGGGCATGAA
>JAAUOI010000054.1 GCA_012036375.1 Allobrachymonas sp.
CGATTCGCACGCTCTCGCTGCCGGATGGCGAGGCGCATAAGAGCTGGGAAACGCTCAATTTGATTTTTGACGAGTTGCTGGGCTCGGGCGCGGATCGGAAGGTGACTTTGTTTGCCTTGGGCGGCGGCGTGGTGGGCGATATGACGGGGTTTGCGGCGGCTTGCTACATGCGTGGGGTGCCGTTCGTGCAGGTGCCGACGACGCTGCTGGCGCAAGTGGATTCGAGCGTGGGCGGGAAGACGGCGATCAACCACCCGCTGGGCAAGAACATGATTGGCGCGTTTTATCAGCCGGAGCTGGTGGTGTGTGATTTGACTGTACTCAAGAGCTTGCCGCCGCGCGAAATGTCTGCGGGGCTGGCCGAGGTCATCAAGTATGGGCCGATTGCGGATATGGCGTTTTTTGACTGGATTGAGGCGAATATTGACGGCTTGAAAGCTGGCGACGAGGTGTTGCTCGCGCATGCGGTCAAGCGCAGTTGCGAGATCAAGGCGGAGGTGGTGAGCCAAGATGAGAAAGAAGGCGGGATTCGGGCGATTTTGAATTTCGGCCACACCTTTGGCCACGCGATTGAGGCGGGCTTGGGCTATGGCGCTTGGCTGCATGGCGAGGGCGTGGGCTGTGGGATGGTGATGGCAGCTGCGCTCTCGGAAAAGCTGGGCACAGTGGATGCGGCATTCGTCAAGCGCTTGGGGGCTTTGGTCAAACGCGCGGGTTTGCCGACCGTTGCGCCTGCTTTGCCTTTGGAGGGCGCATTTGACGTGCCTTCGCGTTATTTGCAGCTTATGCAGGTGGATAAGAAAGCCGAGGCCAAAGAAATTCGCTACATAACGATTGACCCGCCCGGCCGTGCGACCTTGCGTAGCGCACCAGAGGCGGTGGTGCGTGATGTGATTACGCAGTGCATGACCGCATAATCACTATCAATACAATAGCACTCCGCGCACATTTCATAAAGGTTAGATGCCAATTTCACCTTAAATTTCTCTTGAAAATAAGGCTTTTGAAGCAGTTGAAATCAAAACAAAAGTATCGCCGCAAGCGACCTTGCCAAATTTTGCCAAACTTAGTATCATCCATCTATGAGTACGATGAATATCTCCCTTCCTGATGGCTTGAAAACTTATGTGGACGATCAGGTTTCAGAAGGGAGCTTTGGCACAGCCAGTGAATACGTTCGCGCTTTGATTCGCGAAGATCAGGAGCGTAAACAGTTGCGTGGTTTGCTGCTGGCTGGCGCTCGTTCGCCAGCTGTCGGTGAATTTGACGCAGCTTATTTTGATGGCCTGCGCCAACGGATTTCCAAGATGGCCACCCAGTCCGCATCAAAGTGAAACTCAAGCCGATCATCCGGCGCGCTTTGGCTGAGCAGGATGTGCTCGAAGCTGCGCTGTATTACCTTGAGCAAGATGCTGCGCAGGCTGCACTTGATTTTGTTGACGAACTCGAAGTGGCGCTTAACCATATTCAGCATCACCCCGGCACTGGCTCTGCGAGATATGCACACACCTTGAATCTTCCCGGCTTGCGTTTTTGGAGTTGCAACAAATTTCCGTATGTGGTGTTTTATTTTGAGCAAGAAGATTGCATTGATGTGTGGCGAGTACTGCATGGCAAGCGCGATATTCCAGTTTGCCTGCAAGATGATGCAGCTGGTTTGAATCAGTCGCCATAAAGCACGCCATCTTTACTACTCATTCAATAGCACTCCGCGCAGATAATACGCCGGCTAGATGCCAATTTAGCCTTAAAAATGCACACTTTAAAGCCCTACGCCACACAGTCCGCTCGCATGCGCACACGCCTTCATACAGAGAAGCCTTCGGGCGCAGCGAATGAGCATCGCAGCGAGTTTCAACGGGATAGAGATCGCATCGTGCATTGCACGGCGTTTCGCCGCCTCGTCTATAAAACGCAAGTCTTCCTGAACCACGAAGGTGACTTGTTTCGCACGCGCATGACGCATTCGCTCGAAGTGGCGCAGCTGTCGCGATCGATGGCTCGGGCGCTGGGCTTGGATGAAGATTTAGTGGAGGCGATTGCACTTGCGCACGATCTCGGCCACACGCCCTTTGGCCATGCAGGGCAAGATGCGCTGAACGCCGCGCTCAAAGAACTCGCGCCCGGCCACGGCGGGTTTGAACACAATTTGCAGAGCCTGCGCGTGGTGGATGCGCTGGAAGAGCGTTACCCAGAATTCGATGGCCTGAATCTCACGCTCGCTACACGCGAAGGCATTTTGAAGCATTGCTCAGCCAAAATGGCTCGCGAGTTAGAAGCGAACGAGCCCGGCGGTGTTGCCAACAGATTCACCCTCAAGCAGCAGCCCAGCCTAGAAGCCCAGCTCGTTAACTTGGCAGACGAAATGGCCTACAGCGCCCATGATATTGACGATGGCATTCGCTCTGGTTTGATTGAAATGAATGCGTTGCGCGAGCTGAACTTGTTTGAGCGCTTTCACTCGCGGGTCTCACAAGAGTATCCTGCGCTGCAAGGCAGAAGGTTGCTCTCAGAGATCATCCGCCGCCTGCTCTCCGCCCAAGTGTTTGACGTGATCGACCAAACTCGCCGCGCTATTTCAGTGCAGCTCATCGAAACTGAATCTGATGTGCGCCAAGCCCCGCCGCTGGTTGCTTTCACACCCGCGATGGCGCAAGAAGTTCGCGAAGTCAAAGCCTGGCTATTCAAACATTTGTATCGCCACGCCCAAGTCAGCTCAAAAATGGAGGAAGCTCAAGGCATGGTGCGTGAGTTGTTTGCTGCTTACCTGAGCGAGCCGAAATTGTTACCTGATGCCTACTCACAGCACAGCGATTTGCCCCGCGCCATTGCGGACTACATCGCTGGCATGACGGATCGATTTGCGCAACTCAAATGGCGCGAACTACAGTCTGCCTAAAATAACCGCATGACCCCGCCTGTCAATGCCCCGCCTGTCAATGCCCCGCCTGCTCATGCCCCGCCTGCTCGTGCCCCACTTGCCGAACGCCTGCGCCCCAAAACCTTAGGAAGCGTGATTGGGCAGCAGCATCTGCTGGGCGAAGGCATGCCTCTGCGCGTGTCGTTTGAATCGGGTGTGCCGCACAGTTGCATTCTCTGGGGACCGCCGGGTGTGGGCAAAACCACCATTGCACGGCTGATGGCTAACAGCTTCAACGCGCAATTCATCGCCATCAGCGCGGTGCTCGGCGGCGTGAAAGACATTCGTGAGGCGGTGGAAAAAGCCCAAGCCGCCCGCACTGGCATGCTGGCCCAGCGCACGATTGTCTTCGTCGATGAAGTGCACCGCTTCAACAAAGCCCAGCAAGATGCGTTTTTGCCGCATGTGGAAAGTGGGCTCTTCACCTTCATCGGCGCGACCACGGAGAACCCGTCGTTTGAGGTGAACTCGGCCTTATTGTCTCGCGCAGCCGTGTATGTGCTGCAACCACTTTCTGAAGACAATTTAAAGCAAATTATGCATCTAGCCAGCATGGAATATGCGCAGAGTGCTATTGAAATCATAGTAATTGAGGAAGCTGCCCAAGACCGCTTGGTGCAGTATGCCGATGGCGATGCGCGGCGCTTGATCAATACGCTGGAGACCCTGTTCGTCTTGGCCGGTTCTCAAAAGCTTGCCCCGATCACCGATGAATGGCTGCTCAAAGTCTTGGGCGAAAAAATGCGCCGCTATGACAAAGGCGGCGAGCAGTTCTACGACACGATCAGCGCTTTGCACAAATCCGTGCGCGGCTCCGACCCTGATGCCGCCCTGTATTGGTTCGTGCGCATGCTCGATGGCGGTGCAGACCCGCGCTACATGGCGCGCCGCTTGATTCGCATGGCAGCGGAAGACATTGGCTTGGCCGATCCTCGGGCGCTTCGCTTGGCACTGGATGCAGCAGAAGTGTATGAACGCTTGGGCTCGCCCGAGGGCGAATTGGCCTTGGCCGAATGCGTGGTTTATCTGGCTGTCGCGCCCAAAAGCAATGCGATTTACACCGCCTACAAAGCCGCCAAAGCTTTGGTGCAAAAAGGCGGCACCTATGCCGTGCCCCTGCATTTGCGCAATGCGCCCACCGATCTCATGAAATCTTTGGATTACGGCAAAAACTACCGCTATGCGCATGACGAAGAAGGCGCGTTTGCTGCGGGGGAGACCTATTTGCCCGCCGAAATTGAAGGCACGGTGCTGTATGAGCCCAAGTCATATGGCTTAGAAATCAAAATCGGCGAGAAATTGCGCGAGTTGCGGCTACGCAATGCACATGCCAAAAAGCAAGCCTCGTGATGCAAAGCAAGTATCATCAGAAAAACTGATACAGCAGAAATCCCTGTGATTCACGGTTTTTCCTCGGGAAAACCCGTGCAATCAGCCTGCAAACAGCGCCAACAAGCCAGTTGCCCTTCGCTACAATTTCTCTACCAACCCGCGCAAGTGATCCACAAGCTCACTATAGGAAGCATCAGAAAAAGTTGCCGGACGTATCGGCGCTGCCTTTGGGCGGTCTGCGTTGTCGAAAATCCTCGCTTTAGCACCGCTAAAGCTGCGTTTTCCTCCTAGCATTCCATCCCAAATGCAGCTCCGCTCCACTCCGGCAACTTTTCCAGATGCTTCCTGGCGGGTTTTTTGCTAGAACAAGTATGAATGCCGCTTCACCCACCCCAGATTGATGTGGCAGTCTGATCAATCAGGAGATTTTTTTCATGGAAATTTTGCTTCAGCAGATCATCAACGGTCTGGTTCTGGGCAGTATGTATGCCCTTATCGCATTGGGCTACACAATGGTGTACGGCATCATTCAACTGATCAATTTTGCGCATGGCGAGGTGCTGATGCTCGGTGCGCTGACCAGTTGGACCATTATTGGCATGATGACCAAGGCCATGCCCGGCACGCCAGGCTGGCTGATTTTGATCTTCGCCTTCCTGATTGCTGCCACCGTCTGCTCGGTGTTGAATTTCACGATTGAAAAAGTAGCTTACCGACCACTGCGCAACAGCCCGCGCCTTGCCCCGTTAATCACCGCCATCGGCATGAGCATCTTGCTGCAAACCTTGGCCATGATTATTTTTGAGCCGACCTACAAGTCCTACCCCAATCTGATTGGCAACGAACCCATCAATGTGGCCGGCGCGGTGATCACACTGACGCAGATTTTCATTCTCGGCATCACCGCCATGTGCTTGGCCGTTCTCTATTACGTGGTCAACAAAACCAACCTCGGCCGCGCGATGCGCGCCACGGCTGAGAATCCCCGCGTGGCCGCGCTGATGGGCGTGAAGCCCGATATGGTGATTTCTGCTACCTTCATCATCGGCGCGATTTTGGCAGCGATTGCCGGCGTGATGTGGGCGACCAACTATGGCACGGTGCACCACGCCATGGGCTTCTTGCCTGGCCTCAAAGCGTTCACGGCGGCTGTGCTCGGCGGCATTGGTAATTTGGCTGGCGCTGTGGTGGGCGGCATCTTCCTTGGCTTGGTGGAATCCATCGGCGCGGGCTATCTGGGCGCACTCACTGGTGGCGTGCTCGGCAGCCACTACGTCGATATTTTGGCCTTTACTGTGCTCATCATCGTCTTGACCTTGCGGCCTTCTGGCCTCTTGGGTGAGCGTGTGGCCGATCGCGCTTAACGGGAGAGCAACATGTTGAAATTCGATTTAAAGAACAAACTGCACTTCGCCTTGATGGCGGCATTCCTCTTAATTTTGCCGCTGGTGCTGCAAGGCGCGGGCAACTTCTGGGTACGTATTGCCGATATGGCGCTCTTGTACGTGTTGCTGGCGCTTGGCCTGAATATCGTGGTGGGCTTTGCGGGCTTGCTTGACTTAGGCTTCGTGGCGTTTTTCGCCGTGGGCGCATATATGTATGGCCTGTTGGCCTCTCCGCATTTGTTTGAAACCTTTGCGTGGATCAAAAGCGCGTTTCCCAATGGACTGCACACACCAATTTGGCTGATTGTTCCGGCGGCGGCATTACTCGCAGGGGCATTCGGTGTCTTGCTGGGCGCGCCGACTTTGAAGCTGCGCGGCGATTATTTGGCCATTGTCACCTTGGGCTTTGGCGAGATCATCCGCGTGTTCATGAACAATTTGGATCATCCCGTCAACATCACCAATGGCCCCAAAGGCTTGATCCTGATCGACCCCATGAATTTCTTTGGCTACAGCTTTGGCAAAGGCATCGAAATTTTTGGCTACAAAATCGGCAGCTTGGTGATGTATTACTACTTGTTCATGGCTTTGGTCATCATCAGTGTGATTGTTTGCCATCGCTTGGAACTCTCGCGCATTGGCCGCGCTTGGATGGCGATTCGTGAAGACGAGATCGCGGCCAAAGCCATGGGCATTAACACCCGCAATATGAAGCTACTGGCCTTTGGCATGGGCGCAACATTTGGCGGCGTGAGCGGCTCGATGTTTGCAGCCTTCCAAGGTTTTATCTCGCCAGAGTCCTTCTCGCTGATGGAATCGATCATGATCGTAGCGATGGTGGTGCTAGGCGGCTTGGGGCATTTGCCGGGTGTGATTTTGGGCGCTCTGCTGCTGTCAGCTTTGCCAGAAGTGCTGCGTTGGGTCTCCGGTGCATTGGATTTGCAAGCGCTCACGGGCGGGCGCATTGATGCGGCCATTTTGCGGCAACTGCTCATCGCGCTGGCCATGATCACCATCATGCTGATGCGCCCACGCGGTTTGTGGCCCTCGCCAGATCATGGCAAATCCTTGCAAAACGCAGCGAAATAAGGGGCACGATCATGAGTGATACCGTACTTCGCGTGAGCAACGTCTCCAAGCGCTTCGGCGGCTTGCAAGCCCTCTCGGATGTGGGCATCGAAATCAAGCGCGGCCAAGTCTATGGCCTGATTGGTCCTAATGGTGCTGGCAAAACCACGTTTTTTAACGTCATCACCGGCCTGTACACGCCAGATAGCGGCAGCTTTGAGCTGGCTGGCAAGCCCTACACACCGACTGCCGTGCATGATGTCGCTAAAGCCGGCATCGCCCGCACTTTCCAAAACATCCGCCTGTTTGCCGAAATGACGGCGCTGGAGAATGTGATGGTCGGCCGCCATGTGCGCACGCGATCAGGCGTGATTGGCGCCATGTTGCGCACGAGCAGCTTCAAAGCTGAAGAAGCGGCGATAGCCGCTCGCGCACAAGAATTGCTCGATTACGTGGGCATCGGCAAATTTGCTGATTACAAAGCCCGCACGTTGTCTTATGGCGATCAACGCCGCTTAGAAATCGCCCGCGCTTTGGCAACCGATCCGCAGCTCATTGCACTCGATGAACCCGCTGCCGGCATGAACGCCACCGAGAAGGTTACCCTGCGTGCCTTGATCGACAAGATTCGCAACGACAACCGCACCATCCTCTTGATTGAGCACGATGTGAAACTGGTGATGGGCCTATGTGACCGCGTCACGGTACTCGACTACGGCAAACAAATTGCCGAAGGCGTGCCCGCTGATGTGCAGAAAAATGAAAAAGTGATCGAAGCCTATTTGGGCTCGGGTCATTGATTGGGAGTCAAGCTATGACGAAGAACACATTGCTGAAAATTTCTGGCTTGCAAGTTGCCTATGGCGGCATTCAAGCGGTCAAGGGCGTGGATTTGGAAGTGCGCGAAGGCGAGCTAGTCACCTTGATTGGCTCCAACGGCGCAGGCAAAACCACCACCATGAAAGCCATCACCGGCGGCTTGAAGCCTTTGGCTGGCTCAGTGGAGTATTTGGGCAAAAACATCTCAGGTATGGGCGCTTGGGATTTGGTCAAACAGGGCTTGGCCATGGTGCCCGAAGGCCGCGGTGTCTTCGCCCGCATGACGATCACTGAGAACCTGCAAATGGGCGCTTACACGCGCTCCGACAAGGTAGAAATTGCAGCTGGCATTGAACGAGCCTTCACCACATTTCCTCGCCTCAAAGAGCGCAAAGACCAACTCGCCGGCACCATGAGCGGCGGCGAGCAGCAAATGCTGGCCATGGCGCGTGCCCTCATGAGCAAGCCCAAATTGCTGCTGCTCGATGAGCCTTCGATGGGCTTGTCGCCCATCATGGTGTCCAAGATTTTTGAAGTGGTCAAGGAAGTCTCCAGCCAGGGCGTGACGGTATTGCTCGTGGAACAAAACGCCAAATTGGCCTTGCAGGCTGCGGATCGTGGCTACGTGATGGAGTCTGGCCTGATCACCATGAGTGGCGATGCGAAAGAGATGCTGCATGATCCGAAAGTGCGCGCAGCCTATTTGGGCGAGTAAGTCTTGGCAGCAACGGTGTTGCATGCTATGCGCTCGATTGCTGCCAAAACTGCCGGGATAACTGGCGGGATTGCGCCACACGCAATAGGGTTTGTCGTTCGCTTCAGTCTGCTTATTGCCTTGTTGGGCGCACTGCAAGGCTTGGCCTTTGCACAGACTCCCGCGCCTGCAGCCGGCGCTTTCAGTCTGCCCAGCTTGTTTCAAGACAGCAAGCAATTGGCGCTGAATGAGCCGCTTCGCTACACCACTTCCGAGCCCACGCGCCCACATTCACCTGAGGTTTTGAGCAGCCTGCCAGCAAGCCAATGGCGCATCGTGCAACCGGGTCAAGCCCTGCCCACGAATCCGCAGCAACAGGTCTGGTTGCGCCTCGTCTTACCGGCCAGCGAGACACCGCAAACTTGGATGCTGCGCATCCCCAGGCAGTCCTTGCAAAAAGCAACGCTGTATGTGCGCTCGAGCAGCACGAACGCATGGCTTGCACAGTCGGCAGGACAAGACATCGCCCATAGCGCTTGGCCACTGCGCTCGAGAGATCCCGTGTTTCAGCTGACCACACGGCCCGATCAAGCCCAGCTGTTCTTGGTTAAGCTAGAGCATCGCATGGCCATTACTGAGCAAGTTCAATTGATTCAATCGCAGGATTTTGCAGATGGCGCAAATCAGGTGGGTCAATTGCAAGGTTTGATTTTTGGCTTGTTTAGCCTATTGGCCTTGGTCAGCTTGGTCAGCACCCGCATCAACCGCAGCGCTCACTTTGCTTGGTTTGCTGTGCTGGTTGTCTCGGTGATGCTCACTCACTTGGTCACCACAGGCTACATGATGGTGCGCATCTGGCCAAACTCGGTCTTTTTGATGCAAACCATGCCTTGGGTTGCGCCCTTGTTGGCTCTGGCTGCGTTGGCACGATTTGCCATCTCAGCAAGCTACGCCAAAGAAATTTCGCCACCAGTGCATATTGGTTTGTGGGTTGTGATTGCCTGCTGTGCGGTGCTGGTGGCCTTGGTCTTTACGCTGCCCGGCAGTTATGCACGCGAGCCCTTGAACATGTTTTATGCACTCGGGTTGCTCAGTGTGTTGTCGGCGCTGTGTTGGATCGCTTGGCGCTCGCAAGCTTGGTTGTGGTGGATCGTCGCTAGCTTGGTGCCGGCTTGCTTGTCAGTGGCATTGCGATTGGCCTACAACATGGGATGGTTCTCGCATATTGAATGGGCGATGTTCACCTCTGTCGTTACCACCTCCCTGTCTTTTTTGGGCATTTTCAGTATGTTGGTAATTCAACAGCGTGAGCGCTTGTCGATTGCGCGCGACATGAATGCCCAAGAAATGATCGACCGGGCGACAGGGTTGAACAATGAACGCATCGCCAAAGCGCGTTTGCCGCAAATCATTTTGCGTAGCAACCGATTTCGCCAGCCCTGCGGTGCGATCATGGTGCGCTGGGTCGACATGGCCGCTGCCGTGCAACAAGCCAGGGTGACGGACCGAGGAGGGATGTTTTCACATTTGGGGCATCGATTGAGTCGATTGGCTCGCGACATTGACACCGTGGCTCGCTTGGGCGACGATCTGTTTATTTTCTTGATTGAATCGCCCGTCACCCATGAGCAATTGAGCGAGCTGTCCAGCCATATCTTGACCACTTGCATGCGCCCCTCGCGGATGCTGCCCGATCACAAAGGATTTGATTTGCACTTGGCGGTGTGGCTGTCCAGCCATCTCCCGGCGACTGCCGATCAAGCGTTTGAGCTGCTCAAAACCCGTATCAGTCATATGCGTGAGGGTACGCAGCGGCGTGTGCAATTTGTTGACACACCTCTGAGCAGCAGCGGCAACTCTGAGCGCCAATCAGCAGAAGATGCACAACGATTGGTGCAAAAATCAACGCACTAGAAGCGACACAAGGCTTGCCTACGATTGCCCTACCAGAGAGAAAATTTCAAGCTAAATAGGCTTATAGCCGGCATAAAATATGCGCGGAGTGCTATTATTTTTATAGTGAATGAAACATCAGCAGTTGACCTGAACCGGAATTTTCACAATTGCGCCAGCGCTTTGACATGCGCATGCACGCTACGCGCCAGTGCATTCAAGTTGTAGCCACCCTCTAAGCAGCTCACGATGCGCCCTTTGGCATGCCGCTTGGCAATCTGGCTGATTTGCTCGGTCAACCAAGCGTAATCGGCTTCGACCAATCCCATCTGCCCCAAATCATCATCGCGATGTGCATCAAAGCCAGCACTGATAAAAATCATTTCTGGCTGAAATGCATCCAAGCGCGGAAAAAGCAGTTGCTCAAACACCTCACGCACCTCAGTTCCGCGCGTATAGGCTGGCACTGGCAAATTCAGCATATTCGTTGCCGCAGAATTTTCACCGCTGTAGGGATAAAACGGATGCTGAAAGATACCCACCATCATGCAGCGTGGATCATTTTGCAAAATATCTTCTGTGCCGTTGCCATGGTGCACATCAAAATCCACCACCGCCACTCGCTTCAAACCTCTGCGCTCCAAGGCATGCTTGGCGGCAATCGCAATATTGTTGAACAAGCAAAAGCCCATGGCTTTCTCACGCATGGCGTGATGCCCTGGCGGACGAACCGCACAAAAGGCGTTCGCCAATCGCCCATCAATCACCGCATCAGTCGCAGCAATTGCAGCTCCTGCTGCTCGCAAAGCCGCATCCCAACTGTAGGCATTCATGGCCGTATCAGGATCGATATAGAAATGGCTCGGGCCGCCAGCCATTTCCTCTGCTTCGAGCCGCTGCTGCAAGCCCTGCACGGCGGCAATGTGCATGCGGCTGTGCGCCAGTTCTAAATCTGCAAGGCTGGCTTGTGGAACTTCGGGTTGCTCCAACGTGTCGAGCAAGCCTGTGGCCAGCAGGTGATCGACAATTGCATCGAGCCGCTCGGGACATTCAGGGTGGCCACTGCCCATCTCGTGCAGGCGGCATTCAGGATGCGAGAAAAAACCCGTATTCATGTTGGTTTGTGGTTTTTAAGGTAACGTAGAGTCATGAATTCAAACAACACAGCGCAACTCCTCGCGCGCCTTTTGGCACAGCTTAACACGGTGATTGTGGGCAAACCCACGCAGGTGAGCGATTGCGTCGCTTGCCTGCTTTCAGGTGGGCATTTGCTGATTGAAGACGTTCCCGGTGTCGGTAAAACGACTCTGGCGCATGCGTTGTCTCGCAGCTTTGGCCTCAAATTCTCTCGCGTGCAGTTCACCGCCGATTTGATGCCCAGTGATTTAACCGGCGTATCCATCTACGAGCGCGGCAAAGAGAGCTTTGTGTTCCACCCCGGCCCGGTGTTTGCGCAGGTGTTGCTGGCCGATGAGATCAACCGCGCCAGTCCGAAAACGCAATCGTCACTGCTTGAGGCGATGGAGGAAAAACAGGTGACAGTCGAAGGCGAAACCCGCCCACTGCCCCAACCTTTCTTCGTGATCGCCACACAAAACCCGCATGACCAACTGGGCACCTATGCCTTGCCTGAGAGTCAGCTTGACCGCTTTTTGATGCGCATTTCTCTGGGCTACCCTGATCGCGCCAGCGAGCGAGTTTTACTTGCGGGCTCAGGCCGTCAAGGCATGGTCGAGCAATTGCAGGCCGTGCTCTCGCCGCAAGATTTGGCTGCGCTGCAAGCGGCTGTGCTGCAAGTGAGCGCCACCGAGCCGCTCTTGAATTACGTGCAAGATTTGATTGCCGCCACGCGCAGCGGGCAATGGTTTTTGCAAGGACTCTCGCCTCGCGCGGGCATTGCGCTGTTGCGCGCGGCCAAAGCGCAGGCGCTGCTTTCTGGCCGCGATTATGTGGCCCCCGATGATGTGCAAGCCATCCTGCCGCAAACCATTGCGCACCGCCTGATCCCCGTGGCCGATGCGGGGCGCGGCTCTGAAAGCCAAGTGCGGGCGATGATGGCGGCGGTGGCCTTGCCTTGAGCCGTCCCACTCACCACCCCACACTTTGACGAACATGATCGGCGCGATTCGCAAACGCTTCAGAGCTTGGTGGCAATCGCGCCTGCCACTGACTGACACTTGGACGCTCACGCAGCGCAATGTGTATATTTTGCCGACGCGAGCGGGTTGGATGTTGGCGGCTACTTTGCTGGTTTTGCTGATTGCCTCGATCAACTACCAGCTCAATTTGGGCTATCTTCTAACCTTCATGCTCGCGGGCGCAGCGGTGGTGGGCATGCATGTGACGCATGGCAATCTGCGTGGACTCACTATGAATTTAATAGCAGGTCGCGCAGATTCTATGCCGGCTAGTGGCCAAAATAGCTTAAAAAATGCTGCTGGAGCAAGGTCTGCACCCGCCTCCTTGGCGGGTTCTGGCGGCATCTTTGCCGGCTCAGTTGCGCAGATCGAAGTGCGCCTCTCGCACAGCCGCAAAAGCCAGCGCCCCAGCATCGGCTTGGCGCTGCTAGATGATACCCACGCGCCCCACTGGTCTTGGGCCGATGTGCCTGCGCAAGGCGCAAGTACGCTGCAAGTGGCCTTCAAAGCCGAGCGACGCGGGTTGCACCGCGTGCCCGATATGCAGGCCGAGACGCGCTATCCGCTGGGCACTTTCCGCGTCTGGACGGTCTGGCGGCCTCAATCGCAAGTGCTCGTCTATCCAG
>JAAUOI010000342.1 GCA_012036375.1 Allobrachymonas sp.
GGGGCTGTGCCTTTCGCGGAGGCGAAATGCTCCGCAAAGCGATCCGCATCAATCGTGGCCGAGGTGATGATGATTTTGAGATCGGGGCGGCGCGGCAGGAGTTGGCGCAGGTAGCCGAGCAGAAAGTCAATGTTCAGGCTGCGCTCGTGCGCTTCGTCGATGATCAGCGTGTCGTAGGCTTTGAGCAGCGGGTCGGTCTGCGTCTCGGCCAGCAAGATGCCGTCCGTCATGAGCTTGACGCTCGCGCCTTTGGAAAGCTTGTCGGCAAAGCGCACCTTGTAGCCCACCACCTCGCCCAGCGGCGAATTTAATTCCTGCGCGATGCGCTTGGCCACAGTGCTGGCGGCAATGCGGCGCGGCTGGGTGTGGCCGATGAGGCGTGGTTTCTGCCCGGGCGGGGTGTGCATCGCCCCTCGCCCCAGCTCCAAGCAAATCTTAGGCAGCTGCGTCGTCTTGCCCGATCCCGTTTCGCCGCAGACAATGACGACTTGATGCTCATGAATAGCTCGCGCAATCTCCTCGCGCCGCGCTGAGACGGGCAGTTCTTTGGGGAAGGTGATTTTGAGCGCGGATGGGCTTGACACAACTTGATTATCGCACGAGAATACGTGTAGCACGTGTTTTTGCACTTTTCCAAGGAGCATTTGCCATGACCAATTTGACCATCTCGTTAGACGAATCCATCATCCGCAGCGCTCGCGTTCGTGCCATTCAAGAAGGCACATCAGTGAGCGCGAAAGTGCGTGAGTTTTTGGCGCAATACGGGCAAGACACTTCATCCCGTGCCGCAGGGCAAGGTTTTTTGGATCTGGCACGTCAAAGCCGCGCCAACAGCGAAGGCGCGCGCTGGAAGCGTGAAGACCTGTATGACAGGCCTTACCCAAGCACCAAAAAATCTTCAGCGCCATGATCACTTTTTTTGACACCAATATCTTTGTCTATGCCATTGATGAATCTGAAAGCATCAAACGTCGCAAAGCCACAGCTCGCCTAGAGCAGGCGCGTGCGCAAGGTACGGTGGCGCTCAGTGCACAGGTGCTGCATGAGTTTTATAACGTCACACGAAGCAAGCTCAAGCCACCTTTGTCGCACGATCAGGCTGCGCAGGCCATCAGCTATTTGTGTGAGTTTTCGGTGCTTGGCAGCTCGGCCAGCAGTGTGCAAGCTGCTTTGGTTTTGAAGGAGCAACACCAAACCAGTTGGTGGGATGCCCTCATCTTGGAGGCCGCGCTGCGAGCCGATGCGGACGTGTTGGTTTCGGAAGATTTCTCACATGGGCAGCGCTTTGGCAAGCTGGTCGTGGAGAACCCGTTTTTATAGCGTTTTGAGCCCCTAGCCGGCATGGAATATGCGCGAAGTGCTATGAATAAAATAGCATCTACTTCTGCATCCAACGCCGAGACGCATAGCTGAGCGCATCCACCAGCGCCACCAAGGCCAGCATGGCGAGCAAGATCGTGGAGGTTTTGCTCATTGAAACAAGCCCATGTGGAAGGCCAGCATCTGGCCGAGGCCACCGCCGCCGACCACACCGAGCACGGCGGCTGCGCGGATGTTGTTTTCCCAGCGGTAGAGTGTGTAGCTCATGAGCTGAGGGATGATTTGCGGCAGCGTGGCATACCAAAAAATCCGCCCTTCGCTCACGCCGCGTGCGCGAAGCGCAAAGGCGGGGCCAGGGGGCCGGCGTTTTCGATGCTTTCGGCGTACAGGCGACCGAGCACGCCGGCGGTGTGCAGCCCCAAGGCAAGCGTGCCGGCGAAAGGTCCGAGGCCCGCGGCGATCAAGAGCAGCGCCGCCCACACCAGTTCAGGAATGCTGCGCAAGGCATTGAGCAGCAACCTGGCAGGCGCTTTGAAATAAGCGCGGTCGCCTTCATGCGTTTTGCTGGCGGGTAACGCGATCATCAGTCCGAGCACGGCAGCGATGACCGTGCCCAAGAGCGACATGGCCAAAGTCTCAAGCGAGGCTTTCCACAGCTTGGAGACAAAGTTGGCAGAAAAATCGGGTGACAGCAGTTCGCCGATGAATTTACCCATCAAACGCGCAGAGTCCGCGCTGAACAGCTCTTTCCATTGCAAATTGAGTGACCAAAAGCTGGCCACGGTCAGCACGATCAATCCAAAAACAAACCAGCAAGCCTTACAACGCGCATCAAAAAGCTTCGGGGGAAGCTTATAAACCTCATTCGCAGCAGGAGTCTGACGCGCGTTCATCCCAGCTCCTTGCGCAACCAAGAGCTGGCTTTGTCGGCCAACCAGACGAGCAGCATGAATACCAACAGCAAGGTGGCCACTTCGCCGCCCTTGAACATCTTCATCGAGTTATCGAGCTGCTGCCCCAAGCCCCCCGCCCCCACAAAGCCGAGCACGGCACTCGACCTGATCGCGCATTCCCAGCGATAGACGGTGTAGCTCGTTAATTCCGCAGCGTTTTGCGGCAGCAGGCCATAGAAGAAGGATTGCATACGCCCGCCGCCGTTGCGCATGAGGACTAGCGTGGCATGCGCTTCGCCGCTTTCTAAAATTTCGGTATACACCTTGCCCAGCATTCCCGCATAGGTGAGCGCAATGGCGATCACGCCTGCTGTAGGCCCTAAGCCCACCACACGCACGAACACCAGCGCCCAGACCAGCTCAGGAATGCTTCGCAACACGATGAGCAGCCAGCGAATCAGTTGCCGCGCAAAAGCTGGCAGCCGCGACATGCGGCCAGACAGCGCGGAGACGGACAAGGCAGAGGTGCCCAGCAGTGTCAAAGGAATCGCAAGCAGCAAAGCCAGCGCAATGCCGGCCGTCGCAATGGCTACTGTGCGCCAGGTTTCTTTGGCCACGAGCAGTAAAAATTCTTTGTCGTGGGCGGGCGGGAAAAATCGCCAATAAAGTTGCCCATCACCTTTCGGCTGTCTTCATGCCATAACAGCCAAGGTTTGAACTCGGTGATGACGAGCAATGGCCAGAGCCTGCTGGAAATTTTCTTCTGCTGCCAATTCCGCCTTCCGCACTCCGCCTGCCGCACTCAGGAGGAACTCGCCCTTGAGTCGGTACATCTCGGCTGCATAGTACCGTGCCCCGGTGCGGTCTACGTGTGCCGACGCTCGTCCAGCAGGCGCAGCAAGTTGCGTCCCCAGTGTTCTTGCGGTTGCCCCTTGCCGGACGGGGCAGCTTCAATTTCAAGTTCGACAGATGACGCGACTCGTTCGATCAATTGCAAGCGTTCTTTGGGCGCTAATTTGAGTGCCAGCGCCAGCGCCTCCTCTAATGATGTGGTCGTGTTCATAGTTACTGCCTCCTCACAATGTTCATTATATGCTACAGCCCGCTCAACACTGCATATCTACCAGACTTCATCAAGTGTTTTGGCAGCTTCCAACCGCTTTAGGGTGGTGTATCGAATATTTTGTAACG
>JAAUOI010000343.1 GCA_012036375.1 Allobrachymonas sp.
CAAGGCGAATGGCCATTGACAGACTTCATGCCGCCCACTTCACCCAACCCGTATAAGCCGTCACCAGCACGATGATGCCAAACACAATGCGATACCAAGCAAAGGGCACAAAATTGTTGGTGGAGATATAGTGCAGCAGCCAGCGCACGCACAGCCATGCGCTGACGAAGCTGAACAGCAACCCAACAGCGAACATCGGAATATCTCCAACAGCCAGCACATGCCGCTCTTTGTAAAGGCTGTACACACCCGCGCCAATCAGCGTAGGCATCGCGAGGAAAAAAGAGAAATCCGTGGCCGCTTTGCGCGAGAGGCCGAGCAACATGCCGCCAATGATCGTTGCGCCGCTGCGGCTCGTGCCTGGCACAAGCGCGAGGCATTGCACCAAGCCCACTTTGATGGCATCCAACGTGCTCATATCGTCCACCGTCTCAACGCGCACCGCGCTTTGCTGCCGCTTTTCTGCCCACAAAATAATGAAGCC
This sequence comes from Allobrachymonas sp., assembly GCA_012036375.1. Classification (GTDB taxonomy): domain Bacteria; phylum Pseudomonadota; class Gammaproteobacteria; order Burkholderiales; family Burkholderiaceae_C; genus JANMDU01. Next base: position 485 of record JAAUOI010000343.1, read on the forward strand.
GCCAACGATGAAGGTGCTGGCCACCACAATCGGCGTGAACAAATTCGCCTTGATCGCTTTGCCAAGCAGCAAGCCCAAAATGACCGCCGGAATAAAGGCAATGAACACGTTCAGCGCAAACTGTTGCGCCTTCTTATCCGTGGGCAGTAGCACCAACGTCTCGCGAATCTTTTGCCAATAGACCAAAATCACGGCAAAAATCGCTCCTGTTTGAATCGCAATATCAAACACCTTAGCCTTCTCATCGGTAAACCCGAGCAAGCTACCCACCAGAATCAAATGGCCGGTTGATGAAATGGGAAGAAACTCGGTCAGCCCTTCCACGATGCCCATGATGGCGGCTTTGATCAGCAATGTGATGTCCACGTCAATCCTTGGATTTGTTTCAAATGCTATTGTCTTGGCTCAGTTAGTCTCAAGAAAAAACCCACTCAAAGTTTCTCTGAGTGGGTTTGTTTGTTAAATCAACTGGCGGAAACGGAGGGATTCGAACCCTCGATGGGGCTCTACACCCCATACTCCCTTAGCAGGGGAGCACCTTCGGCCTCTCGGTCACGTTTCCAGTACAAGAATTATCGCACAACCGAAGCACGCTCAAACAAGCCTAGGCCGATCTTATGGTCAATCTGCTTTGATGCCCAATTGGGCAATCACTTTGGCCATGCGGCCATACTCAGCAGAATGAGTGCGACCGAGGTAGCGTGGCTCGCCGCCAGAGGGCACGGTGGTGGCGAGATTCATGCGAGCCAAGACATCAGGCATTTTCATGATTTCATTCAAATGGCCGTTGAGTGTGTCGATCACGCGCTGGGGCGTGTTTTTCGGTGCCATAATGCCTTGTTAGGCACCAAGGTTGGCTCCGCGAACGCCTTGCTCTTCGAGCGTAGGCACATTGGGTGCAAAGGGCGAGCGCACGCTGTCTGCCACGCCAATGTTGGTGAGCGTGCCGCGCTCGATGTGTTGGCGCACGGGGCCAAGCGTGGTGTACATAAATGAAATATGGTTACCCACCAAATCGGTGACGGCTGGCGCACTGCCTCGATAGGGCACTTGCTGGATTTTCACACCAGCGGCTTTGTTGAACATCTCGCCCAAGATGTGCATCGGGCTGCCGCTGCCCGGGCTGCCGTAGGTTTTGATCTTGCCATCCTTGGCCGCTGCGATCAGGCCTTTGATGTCTTTGATGCCGGTTTGGCTGTTAACGACCAAAAAGAGCTGTTGCGTGCCAACATGGAATACGGGTGCGAAATAGCCCACCGTATCATATGCGCCGCCCGTGCCGGGCTTCAGTACCAAAAGCGCAGAAGAAATGGTGCTCGGTGTCATGAGCAGGGTGTGGCCATCTGCGGGAGCTTTGGCTACAAAGGCATTGCCAATGGTGCCACTGGCGCCCGGCTTGTTGTCGACCACCACCTGCTGGCCGATGCGGGCACTGAGTTTTTCGGCAAACACGCGGCCAAGCGCATCGGTGTCTCCGCCAGCGGGGTAAGACACGACGATGCTGATTTGCTTGCTCGGCCAAGTCTGCGCTTGCACGAGCTGGGGTGAGAGTGCCGTCACAGACAGGGCAACGGCTGCACCTAAAGCGCTGCGGCGGGTGAGTTGCTGGGAAACCTGGGTCATAGAAAACTCCTCAAAAATGTTGTAGGACAAGGTTAATGCAAATTTGATGCCGCTGCACTGCCTGTTGACCCGTGCAGCGGTTTCATGGCAGAACTACTGGGGCGATTGCACTGCCAAGTGGCGCAATTGTTTGTACCAAGGATGGCTGGCGTTGTGCAAGCTGGTGTGCGTATCGAAATGGCTTTGACCAGGTTGAACATGCAAGCTGCTGGGCGCAGTTTGTAAAGACAATAGCGCCTGCATGCGGCGATTGCCGGCGAGCACGCGCGGGCTGTCTTGTTCACCCACGGTCAATACAAACGCAATGGAGTTGCCAGTTGTCCAATGAATCGGACTGAGCGGTGCATCCTGGCTGGGCTCATCCAAAAGCAGGGTGTACACGCGCTCTTCCAGACTGCCCGCAGATGGCGCGGGGTGATGCAAATCCACAATCGCACTGATGGGCATGCAGGCCGCCACATGCGGCGGACGCGCACGCAGCGCCACCAACGCCGCCAAATGCCCACCCGCTGAATGTCCCGAAAGAATAAGGCGCTGCGTGTGGATGCCCCAGTTTGCGGCGTGAATCTGCACAAAGCTCAAGCAACTGAGTGCATCTTCATACGCTGCTGGTAAGCGATTGGCAGGTGCAAGCCGATAAGAGGGAGCGACCAAAGCCATGCCTAAGGCGCAAACATGTTGCGCCATGAAATGCACATACGCGCGGTAGCCATTGGTCCAGCCGCCGCCATGCCAAAAATCAACGTCGCAGAGCAGGGTGATTTTTGCGGAATGAATACATCGCAGCACTGAAGCGGGTGGCTGCCGTAGGCTAGGGCTAGGCGCACGTTCAGACCAGCAAAATCAGTCTGCCGTGCCTGGCTCATTACCCATTGGGCATAGTGATCCGCTGCTTCAAACGGCATGGGTATTTGGCCATCGGGGTCGTCGGCGAGAGACAAAGGCATGGTAGTCCAAAGTAAATTCAAGTCAAGGCGTTGGGATAAAGGCTCAACCTGTCATCATGAGCGCAAGCTCTGGCGTTAAGTAGACCATGAACACACTGAAAGAAACAAGCGTGAAACTGCGCAACCCTCAGGATGCTCCGCGAAACAATTTGAACCGCCGCCGCTGTCTGCTGTCGGGTTTGGCTGTCTTGTCCAGTGCCGCCTTCTCAGGCGCAGGCGCGACGCAGTTGCCCGTGCCTCAAGCTCAGGCTTGGCTGGATGCAAGTCGATCACGTGAAGTCCCAGTCTTGCTGCGCTGGCCGGCAGGCAAACCACTGGGTGTGGTGGTGCATTCGCATGGTCTGGGCGA
>JAAUOI010000344.1 GCA_012036375.1 Allobrachymonas sp.
TAGATCAAATGCTCGATCACAAACATCAAAGTAATCAATCCACCGATCGGCACAGGAAGATAGCTAAAGCCCACCGGCATCCAGGGCAGCTCACTGATGCTCTGCCCCCACAGCTCGATGCACAGCTTGATGCCATACCATGCCATGAATGAAGCCACGATGCCCATCAACACTGTCACCGCTTTGGCCAGTGCAAATTGCAAGCCCGCGGGCAAGCGCTGCGTGATCATGCCCACCGCAATATGCGCACCTGCGCGATAGCCTGCGGCTGCGCCAAAGAAGGTGAACACCACCATCAGCAAAATCGCAATCGGCTCTGGCCACTGGGAACCCGAGCCGAGCACATAGCGGGTGAAAATCCCCCAAGGAATGATCAGGGACATGACCAGGATGGCCAGCCCTGAGATCCAAATGCACAGCAGATACAGCGCGTCATTCAGACGCAAAAAACCTTCTTTCATGACGCGCTGGTCTCCCGTGTTTCCGGCATGAAGTTTTATTTCACCGCTTCGATTTTCTTCATCAATTCAGCCAACTTCTCACCATATTTGGCGCGCACTGGCGCTGTGGCATCAAAGAAAGGCTTTTGATCGACTGTTACAAACTCCACGCCAGCCGCTTTGAGCTTGGTGCTGTAGTCGGCCACGGCCGCATCCCACAGTTTGCGCTGCTCAAGCTGGGTTTCGCGAGCGAGTTTTTTCACCAGATCTTGATCGGCTTTGGAGAGCTTGTCCCAAAACACTTTGGACATCACAAAAATCTCAGGAATGATCAAGTGATTGGTCTGCGCATAAAACTTCGCAGGCGTGGTGTAGTGGTTCGCCGTGAAATAGCTCGGTGGGTTATTTTCAGCGCCGTCGATCACGCCGGTTTGCAGCGAGGTAAAGACCTCACCGTAGGCCATGGAAATGCCATTGCCGCCCATTGCATTCATGGTGTCCACAAAGAGCGGGTTGCCCATCATGCGCACCTTCTGACCTTGCAGATCCGAGGGCTTGGTGACTTTTTTCTTGGTGTAGAGGCTGCGCGAACCACCATCCATGAAGCCCAGCGCCACCAATTTTGCAGGACTGGCAGTCACTTTGTCCAAAATCTCTTGACCTACTGGCCCGTCAATCACAGCTCGCATGTGTGCTTCGTTGCGGAAGACGAAAGGCATGTTGAACACATTCACATCGTTGACGATCGGGCCGATCACACCCAGCGAAATACGCGCCATCTGAATCGCGCCGAGCTGCGTTTGCTCCACAGCCTCTTTCTCTTGGCCAAGCACTGCGCCGGGGAACATTTGGACTTTGATACGGCCTTGCGTGGCAGCATCGAGCTTCTTGCCCATGCTCTCAATCGCAGCCACAGTGGGGTAGCCGGCCGGGTGCGTGTCATGCGATTTGATCACCATGTTTTGCGCCATCGCTGCGATGGGCAAGACTGCGCTTGCCACAGCAGCAATCAGGGTACGACGAAATAATTTCATAAGAGTCTCCTTCAAGGTCTCAGGGTTGAAAAAAAGGTTCAGGTAAGCCTCGCACGCCGGGGTGCAAGGCAAACACACCGCCAGCAAGCGGCTGGTCTGCAAGATCAGTATCGCTCGGGCGAATCGAAGTCACATACAGGGTTTTCATGTCTGCACCACCAAAGGCGCACATGGCAGGTTTTTTGACGGGAACGGCTAAACTGCGATCTAATTTGCCCTGCGGTGTAAAGCGATGGATAAGCCCCGCATCATTGCCGCAAATCCAATAGCAACCCTCTTCATCGACCGCTGCGCCGTCAGGCCGACCTGGGTATTGATTCATATCAACATACAAGCGGCGGTTCGACGGCGTGCCGCTTGCCTTGTCGTAATCCCAAGCCCAGATGAGCTGGGATTTGGGATGCGAATCGCTGTGGTACATCGTGCGCCCGTCGGGGCTGAAGGCCATGCCATTGGGTGTGTACAAGCCGTTAAACAGTTCTTTCAGTTCACTCTTACTTTGATAGCACGTCACGCAGCCTTCTTGACGGCTATCGGCCATATTCATATACATTGCGCCGAACAGGAAACGCCCTTGACGATCACAGCGGCCATCGTTGGCTCGCATAGCCGTTCTTGGATGAGAAAGGGATGCCAAGCGTGTTTCTTGAAGGCTGCCATCGTTTGCGGCTGTAGATGAAAAATGCCTGACTCCATGCCAGCAATCCAGCCACCGCTTGCATGTGGAGCGATGCAGCCAATCATCTCGCTGGCCTGCCATGTTTGCAGCGCTTGCCCTTCTTTGAGGAAGTGCAATGTCTTAGCCGGAATATCCACCCAATACAAAGCCTGCTCGCCGGCATGCCAGACCGGGCTTTCGCCCACTGCATTTTTGATGTCAATCACAAGCTCGACGGCACTCATAGATTTCACTCAAACGGCCCCATCTTGACAAATCCACCGCCTTGGTAAACACGCGCTGGATCGTCTTGCGCCAAAGGTGGCAGACTCTCGGCTTTGGCACGAAACGGTTCGGAATTGTCTTGCGGCTTGAAGCCCAGATGCGCGGCGCAAGAGTTGTCCCACCACTTGTCGCGGTTGTCCGACATACCATAGACGATGGTGTGTCTGAGCTGGGGTGCAAACAAGCAGCACCGAATCAACTCCGTTAAATCACGGTAGCTCATCCACGTCACCAGCATGCGACGATCTTTCGCTTCTGGAAACGAAGAGCCAATGCGAATGCATGCTGTCTCAACGCCATAGCGATCAAAATAAAAACGCGACAAATCCTCGCCATAGGATTTGGACAAGCCGTAATAACTATCGGGCCGCTTCACGCAGTTGGCATCAATCACCTCGCCCTGCTTGTGAAAACAATCACATGATTGGAGCTTGCAAAAATCACGCGCTTGATGCCGTGACGCCGCGCAGCCTCATAGAGGTGAAACACGCCCTTGATGTTGGCTTCCAGAATCTGCTCAAACGAATGCTCAGTTGACAAGCCACCCATGTGCACGACAGCATCGCAGCCTTGCAGCAAATGATCGACAGCTGCCTTGTCGGCCAAATCGCAAGGCATCAGCTCTTCGCCGGCTCGCGCCTCCCCCAGATCAGCAATATCCGACAGACGCAACGTAGTGCAAAAGGGCTTGAGGCTGGCACGCAATAGCTGCCCCAACCCACCGGCAGCACCGGTCAGAAGCAGTCGAGGAATTGGCGAAGAAAGAGTCACAACCGGCCTTTACAGATATGTTGTCATACAAGTTATGGTCATATTATCCTGAAAATTTGAATGAATTTTTTCTTATATTCTCCGTACTTTCCCTTAATTTAAGAGAGAACAAGTCAGATTTTTAAGTTCAGATCATTCACCGCGTTCACAAATTTGACTTGTATGATGTATGATAAGCTATTTATCAAGCACCAGCATGC
>JAAUOI010000055.1 GCA_012036375.1 Allobrachymonas sp.
CCGCTTGGCAGCCAAAGTCAAAGCTTTGGCAACTGCAAAGTAAATAATCATCAACAGCCCTTGTGAATTGAAAGTACAACACTTCTAATTTGCAAGCCGTTTGAAACCGGTGCGCTGTCAGCGAAAAAATAAAAACCGCCTTGGGATCATTCCCAAGGCGGTTTTTATTTGTGGATGGTGAAACTCGCACGAATCCACATGCACAACAGGCATACTTGCGTGCTATGAACAACTTATCTTGCCTTCCTACAGATGCTCAGCAAGCTTGTTTGATTGGACGCGTTTGGCTGCCCAGCAAAGGGCCTTATGTATGCCTCGTGACCCAAGACGCGACGTTTGATCTATCGCCGATTGCGCTGACCAGCGCCGACTTGTTGGCGCTGAGTAATCCAGTAACAGAAATACGCAAGCATCGCGCGAATCTGAAAGTGATCGGCAACACGCAAGAGCTGCTGAGTAACTCGGTTTGGAATCAGCAAGACGCAAGCAAACCTTATTTCCTCGCGCCTTGTGACCTGCAACCCATCAAGGCCGCCGGCGTGACCTTTGTGGCCAGCATGCTCGAGCGCGTGATTGAAGAACAGGCGCGCGGCGATGCCTCGCGTGCGCAGGAAGTGCGAAGCAAGATTGCAGCCATCGTCGGAGAAAACTTGCGCACTGTTGTGCCGGGTTCAGACAAGGCGATGCAAGTCAAGGCCACGTTGTTGGAGATGGGTTTGTGGAGTCAATATCTTGAAGTGGGCATTGGGCCGGATGCCGAGGTGTTCACCAAATCGCAGGCCATGAGCGCGGTGGGTTGGGGAGCGCAGGTGGGCATTCATCCGATCAGCAGTTGGAACAATCCTGAGCCAGAGGTGGTGCTCGCCGTATCACCGATGGTGTCGTGCAAGGTGTGGCATTGGGCAACGATGTCAATTTGCGCGACATCGAAGGGCGCAGCGCATTGCTGCTGGGCAAGGCGAAAGATAACAATGCTTCTTGTGCGATTGGTCCGTTCATCCGGCTTTTTGACGAGCATTTCGATTTGGATGATGTGCGCCAAGCCGAGATTCAATTGAGCGTGACAGACGAGTCTGGCTTTTCAATGCAAGGCAGCAGCTCCATGAGTCAAATCAGCCGCGATCCATTAGACTTGGTGGCGCAAAGCATCCACCACCATCAATACCCCGACGGCTTCATGCTGTTTTGCGGCACGATGTTTGCGCCCACGCAAGACCGATATGCCGTCGGTCAAGGCTTCACGCATGCGGTGGGCGATCAAGTGAGTGTGAGCAGCCCGCGCTTAGGCGCACTGACGAATTGGGTCGAGTATTGCAACAACATCGCGCCATGGACATACGGGGTGCGAGCGCTGATGAGAGATTTGTGGCGGCGTTAAATGCTATGAAATAAATAGCATTTGGCGCACACTCTACATGGGCTAGATGCTGTTTTTGCCTTAAAAAAGCTCCTGATTTTGAGTTCAGAAGCTTTTGAAAAATGATACTTGTTGAGCTTGATTAGCGCTTGGCGATTGGAGTCACATCGCGCTTAACAGAGCCTGTGAAGAGTTGTCGTGGACGGCCGATTTTGTACTCTGGGTCGCCGATCATTTCGTTGAGCTGAGCAATCCAGCCGACTGTGCGAGCCAGAGCGAAAATGCCAGTGAAAAGGTTCACGGGAATGCCGACCGCGCGTTGCACGATGCCGGAGTAGAAGTCGACGTTCGGGTAGAGCTTGCGCTGAACGAAATAGTCGTCTTCTAAAGCAATCTTCTCAAGTTGCTTGGCCAATTTAAAGAGGGGGTCGTTTTCTAAGCCGAGTGCGGTGAGCACTTCGTTGCAGGTTTCTTGCATGAGCTTGGCGCGAGGATCGTAGTTTTTATAGACGCGGTGACCGAAGCCCATGAGTTTGACACCAGAGTTCTTGTCCTTGACCTTCTCCATGAACTCGCCAACTTTAGCGACACCGCCCATGGCTTGAATGTCTTCTAGCATGTTCAGGCAAGCTTCGTTCGCACCACCGTGAGCGGGGCCCCAGAGGCAAGCTACGCCAGCAGCAATTGCGGCGAAGGGATTGGTGCCAGAAGAGCCGCACAGACGCACGGTGGAGGTCGAGGCGTTTTGCTCGTGATCAGCATGCAAGATGAAGATGCGATCCATGGCGCGTTCGATCACCGCGTTGACTTTGTAATCCTCGCAGGGCGTGGCAAACATCATGCGCATGAAATTGCCAGCGTAGGATAGGTCATTTTTCGGATAAATGAATGGCTGGCCGACGCTGTATTTGTAGGCCATAGCAACCAGCGTGGGCATCTTGGCAATCAAGCGAATCGCGGAGATTTCGCGATGCTCAGGGTTATTGATGTCGGTGCTGTCGTGATAGAAAGCTGACAGTGCGCCAACCAAGCCGGTCATGATGGCCATGGGGTGCGCATCACGGCGGAAGCCACGCAGGAAGAATTGCATCTGTTCGTTGACCATGGTGTGGTTGGTCACCGTCTTCACGAAATCGGACTTTTGCATTGCGTTAGGCAATTCGCCCTTGAGCAGCAAATAGCAGGTCTCTAGATAATCACAATGGGTGGCCAATTGCTCAATTGGGTAACCGCGATAGAGCAACTCGCCTTTGTCACCATCGATGTAGGTGATAGTCGATTGGCAAGCGGCGGTAGACAAGAAGCCTGGGTCATACGTGAACATGCCGGTCTGCGCATAGAGCTTGCGGATGTCCACCACATCAGGGCCTACATTGCCCTGATAAACGGGCATTTCAATGTTGGGGTTGCCGTTAGAAAACGACAGGGTGGCTTTGTAGTCGGCAAGTTTCATTGTTTTTCCTTCAAGAGATCTAAAACGACACGGATATCTGGCGTATCCAATTCAGGGCGCACCTCGCGCAAAGGCTTTCGGTCAAGATGCAAATCCAAGAGCTGATTGTCCGATAAGTCCATTAGAGCATTCAACCCATTCGCTTGCCTGACAGTCAGTAAATCTGCGTATTTGTTGAAGAAACGCTCGATAAAGAGGTCATTCTCCAGCATACCCCGGCGGCAGCGCCAACGGAGCTTGGAGAGTGCGCCGCTGGATAGTGGAGCATCCAAATCATCAGCCGCACCGAGGCCGTAGATGGCTTCGATAGGGATATCAGTATTGGAGGCAGTTTGCATCGTTTTTTCAATTAAAGCGAATCAATCATGGATAACACGGAAGTTAAAAGAGGAGCACGAAAGACACAGAAAATGGGTTCTTAATTTCTGTGCCTTTCGTGTACATCTAGCATTTCCGTGAAATGATTCTGCGCTCGTGCAGTTCATCACATCATTGAAAATTAGTGATTACACCGCTCTACGAACCATCAATTCTTTGATCTTGCCAATCGCCTTGGTGGGGTTCAAACCTTTGGGCATACGTCAACGCAGTTCATGATGGTGTGGCAGCGGAAGAGGCGGTAGGGATCTTCCAAATTGTCGAGGCGCTCATTGGTGGCTTGATCGCGGCTGTCGGCAATGAAACGGTAGGCTTGCAAGAGGCCTGCGGGGCCGACGAACTTGTCGGGGTTCCACCAGAAGCTGGGGCAGCTTGTAGAGCAGGATGCGCACAAGATGCACTCATAGAGGCCGTTCAACTCTTCGCGCTCTTCAGGCGATTGCAGGCGCTCTTTCTCGGGCGGGATCGTGTCGTTGATGAGATAGGGCTTGATCGAGTTGTATTGCTTGAAGAACTGCGTCATGTCCACAATGATGTCGCGGATCACGGGCAGGCCGGGCAGGGGCTTCAGAGTGATGTCACCCTTCAAGGTGCGCATGTTCGTGAGGCAAGCGAGGCCATTTTTGCCATTGATGTTCATCGCATCCGAGCCGCACACGCCTTCGCGGCAGGAGCGACGGAAGGAGATGCTCGGATCGACCTCCTTGAGCTTCATCAAGGCATCGAGCAACATGCGCTCAGAGCCATCGAGTTGCACCTGAATGGTCTGCATGTAAGGCTTGGCATCCTTTTCGGGATCGTAGCGGTAGATTTTGAAGGTGCGCATTTCCATGATGTTTCTCCAGAACTGCTTAAAAATTTAGAACGTACGAACTTTGGGGGGCACAGACTCAGCCGTGAGCGGCTTGAGCTTGACAGCTTTGTAATCCAAGCGGCCACCTTTTTGATTGTCTTCGCTGTACCACAGTGTGTGCTTCATCCAATTGGCATCGTCGCGCCCCATGGGGTTTTCGGATCGTCTACTGGCTTTTCGTAATCGCTCACGGTGTGTGCGCCACGGCATTCTTTGCGAGCTGCTGCGGAAACGATGGTGGCTTCTGCGGCTTCGATCAAATTCTCCACTTCCAGCGCTTCGATGCGGGCGGTGTTGAAGGTTTGCGATTTGTCTTTGAGAGTAATGTTTTTCACGCGCTTTCGCAGCTCTGCAATCTTCTTCACGCCTTCATTCATGCTCGCTTGCGTGCGGAACACGCCAGCGTGTAGCTGCATGGCGGAGCGGATGTCGTTGGCTACGGTTTGTGCGTATTCGCCATCGGTGGAATCGTTCAAGCGAGTAATGCGAGCCAGAGTTTTATCGGCTGCATCAGCAGGTAATTTCTTGTGCTCTTTTGGCGCATTTTTGTGCGACTCGACAATGTGGTTGCCAGCAGCACGGCCAAATACCAGCAAATCGAGCAGTGAGTTCGTGCCCAAGCGGTTTGCGCCGTGCACGCTCACGCAGGAGCATTCGCCCACGGCGTAGAGGCCGTTCAAGACATCATTGTCATTGCCATTGCGCTGAATCACGACTTGGCCATTGATATTGGTCGGGATACCGCCCATCTGGTAATGGATGGTGGGCACGACAGGAATAGGCTCTTTGGTGATGTCCACGTTGGCGAAGTTCACGCCGATCTCGTACACCGAGGGCAGACGCTTGTGGATCGTGTCTGCGCCGAGGTGATCGAGCTTGAGCATCACATAATCTTTGTTCGGGCCGCAGCCACGGCCTTCTTTGATTTCTTGGTCCATGCAGCGCGAGACGAAATCGCGGGGCGCGAGATCTTTGAGCGTTGGCGCATAGCGCTCCATAAAGCGCTCGCCATTGCTGTTGAGCAAAATCGCGCCTTCGCCACGGCAGCCTTCGGTGAGCAACACGCCCGCGCCAGCCACGCCAGTGGGATGGAATTGCCAGAATTCCATGTCTTCCAAGGGGATGCCAGCGCGAGCTGCCATGCCTAGGCCATCGCCCGTGTTGATGAAAGCATTGGTCGATGCTGCGTAAATGCGGCCTGCGCCGCCCGTGGCGAGCAGGGTGGTTTTGGCTTCAAGAATGTGAACATCGCCCGTTTCCATCTCAATCGCGGTCACGCCAACGCAATCGCCATCGGCATCCAAGATCAAATCTTGCGCCATCCACTCGACGAAGAAGCTGGTGCGAGCAGCCACGTTTTGCTGATACAAGGTATGCAACATGGCGTGACCCGTGCGGTCTGCGGCGGCGCAAGCGCGTTGCACAGGTTTTTCGCCGTAATTCGCCGTGTGGCCGCCAAAAGGCCGCTGGTAGATCGTGCCATCGGGGTTGCGGTCAAACGGCATACCCATGTGCTCAAGGTCGTACACCACTTTCGGCGCTTCGCGGCACATGAATTCGATCGCGTCTTGGTCGCCGAGCCAGTCAGAGCCCTTCACCGTATCGTAGAAGTGATAGTGCCAGTTGTCCTCGCTCATGTTGCCCAGCGATGCACCGATGCCACCTTGCGCTGCCACGGTGTGTGAGCGGGTGGGGAATACCTTGGTGAGCACGGCCACATTCAAGCCGGCGCGGGAGAGCTGGAGCGAGGCACGCATGCCTGAGCCGCCAGCGCCGACGATCACCACATCAAATTTTCTTTTCGTCACATTAGCCATTTTTAGCCCTTCTAACATCAATTTACAAAGGTTTTGGCAGGATAGCCAGCGCAAATATTGCGCGGAGTGCTATTGATTAAATAGCATTGAAAAAATCAGATACGCCAGAGCACCTGAATCGCCCAGCCCGCGCAGCCTACCAAATAGACGATGGTGGCCACTTGAAGCGCAAGGCGAATGCTCACAGGCTTGATGTAATCCATATAAATATCGCGCACGCCGACCCAAACGTGCCAGCACAGCGCGATGATCAAGGAAAAGGTGATCACTTTCATCCACTGCGGCGCAAACACGCCTGCCCAGCCGATGTAGTTCACAGGCCCGGTAATCATGAAAAAGCGAATCAACACGAGCACGGTAAACAAGGCCATGAGCACGGCGGTGGCGCGCTGCGAAAGCCAATCTTTGAATCCATAGGATGCACCGACGACGGTGCGCTTGGAGCCGTAATTCACTGCCATTTTTCTTTGCTCCTGAAAATCAATACAAGCCAAACAACTTGCCAGCCAAGGCCAGCGTGAGCACAATGCTCGAGACCAGTGTGAAGAGGGCAGATACTTTGCCAAACTCTTTGTCCACCTTGTGCCAGCCGTCCATGATGAGGTGGCGCACGCCAGCGATGAAATGGTGCAAATAAGCCCAAATCAAGGCCAAGGCAAGCAGTTTCCACATAAAGCCTGGCAAGCCCCACATGCCCACGCGAAACGCGGCGGTGAACTTGGCATAAGAAAACTCGGAGGAGAGCGATTTGTCAAACATCCAAATGATGAAAGGCAAAAGTGCAAACATCACCACGCCGCTGATGCGGTGCAGGATCGATACCCAGCCCGCTGCGGGCAAGCGATAGGTGGTGAGATCGGTGAAAGCATTGATGTTGCGGAACTCGGGGCGCGGTTTTTTCGTGGTGACTGCTTCAGACATGCGAGTCTTTCTATGCGTTGTGAATCTGGCCGGAAAGCGGAGTAACCGGTTGGTAACTAGGGAAAACAGGTGCGGGCGGATCGGCCAAGCTACCCAAGTTGAAATTGTATTGCAATGCAGCATGAAGTCAGACTTGATGCAAATTTTTCCTAGCTGTGTTAACGTGTATTAAACCCTTATCTCCACAGGTTAATATGCCCCGCCGCCCGATTTACAGTACTCTATGTCGAGCCGAGTCGCCTGCTCAAAGTTTAGGCAATACGCAGACGGCTGCGGTTTCAATCGACTCTGCTGCGCAGCGTCAAAATAAATTCCAAGCTTCTCGCCAGTGGCTTGCCGCGCGAGCGTTGTGGATTGCTGTGATGTCGTTGGCGATTTTGTGCGCGGCACTGTCGTGGAAAGTCTGGCAGAGCCAGCCGCGCCAGCTTACTCAAAAAGACATTGATGCAGCCGTCTTGAAGACACTTACCACCGAGCAATTGCCCTCCCCGGAGGCGGCGGCGTACGAAACCATCCGTCCCTCCGTGGTTCGCGTGGTCAGTTTTATCAAGAAAAGTCGTCTTGACGACATGAGGGCGGCCAAGGCCTCTGCTCCAGGTAGCAAAAAGCCACGCCCTACAGAAAAAGCCAAAAAAGACGATAAAAGCGCATCCTTCAGACAAAGACCGCCTCGCCCCCGATATGCAGGCTGTGAGTGACGAGGTCGAATTTGGTGTGGGCTCGGGTGTGGTGATCGTGGACAAGGGGGTGATCTTGACCAATTGGCATGTTGTGCAAGGCGCAGACCGCATCAAGGTCACTTTCATGGACGGCTCAGAATCAGAAGCAGATATCACTGGCGTTCAATCGGAAGACGATTTGGCTGTTTTGCAGGCGCGCAAGATACCCGATGATTTGGTGGCCGCCACGATGCGCTCTACGGGCGACTTAGCGCCAGGCGACAAGGTCGTAGCTGTTGGTTTTCCATTTGGTATCGGACCGTCTGCCTCCGCCGGCATCGTCTCGGGCTTGAAGCGCAGCTTCAAATCGCCCGATGGCGGACAAACGATGAAAAACCTCATTCAATTTGATGCAGCGGCCAACCCCGGTAATTCGGGCGGGCCACTGGTCACGCTCGACGGCCACGTGGTCGGCATCGTCACCGCCATCATGAACCCGACTTCTGCGCGAACTTTTATTGGCATTGGTTTTGCAGTGCCAATAGAAAACGCGGCAGGGGCGGCTGGTATGCCGCCGTTTTAGAGCTTCATTGCAATGAATTTAATTCCGGACGCGAAACTCGCGAAAGAAACGCGAAATGCGCAAAAAATTCAAAAATTTAGGACTTTTTCGCGGCTTTCGCGTCACTTTTGCGAATTTCGCGTCCGCTTTCTTTGAGAACCCATCATGACTGAACTAGCAAAACAAGACCCCACCACCGCCAAGCTCATGGAGCAAATTCTTTATGAGGTCAAGCGCGTCGTCGTTGGCCAGGATCGCCTGCTGGAGCGCATGATGGTCGCGCTGCTTGCGCAAGGGCATTTGCTGGTCGAAGGCGTGCCGGGCTTGGCGAAGACGCTGACCGTGAAAACGCTCTCGCAAACCATCGGCGGGCAGTTCAAGCGCATTCAGTTCACGCCCGATCTTGTGCCCTCTGATTTGGTGGGCACGCGGGTTTATAACCAAGCCACCGGCGCGTTTGGCACGACCCTGGGGCCCGTGTTCACCAATCTGCTGCTGGCCGATGAAATCAATCGTGCGCCTGCGAAAGTGCAAAGCGCCTTGCTGGAAGTGATGCAAGAGCGGCAGGTCACCATTGCCGGCGAGACGCACAAAGTGCCCAGCCCATTCCTAGTGATGGCGACGCAAAATCCGATTGAAACGGAAGGCACTTATCCGCTGCCCGAGGCGCAGGTCGATCGCTTCATGATGAAGGTGTTGGTCGATTACCCGAGTGATGAAGAAGAGCGCGTGATTGTGGATCGCGTGACGGGCCCGGCGGTGAGCGTGCGCGAGGTGATCAGCACGCAGCAACTGGCGGAATTGCAAAAGCAATGCAGAGCCGTTTATGTCGACCCTGCTTTGGTGGACTATGCCGTCAAACTCGTGACCTGCACGCGCACACCTGAAAAGCATGGCTTAAAAGAATTACGCCAACAGATCACCTTTGGCGCCAGCCCCCGTGCCACGATCAATCTCACCGAGGGTGCACGCGCCTTGGCCATGCTGCGCGGACGCAGCTATGCACTGCCGGAAGACATGAGCGATCTCGTGCCCGAGGTGCTTCGCCATCGCTTGGTGCTCTCGTATGACGCGCTGTCCTCCGGGCTCACAGCTGACGCCGTCATCGGCCAGATCATGCGGGCGATTCCTGTGCCGCCCAAGCCGCTGGAGCACATCAAAGCCAAAGCCTTGGATGAATCTGCCGATGAAAAATTGGCTGCGTAAACTTTTTGCTGCGACAGAAGTTGAACTGCCTTCTGCGGCGGTTCAGTCCAGCTTGACAGCACCCGGTGGCGCAGAGAGTTTGCTCAAACGCCTCGAATGGACAACCGTCAAGCGCCTCGACGGCATGCTGCAAGGCGACTACCGCACGCTGTTTCGCGGCGCAGGCTTAGATTTCGCTGACCTGCGCGAATACCAATCGCATGACGATGTACGCCATATTGATTGGAACGTGACGGCTCGCACTGGCACGCCGCACGTGCGCGTGTTCACCGAAGACCGTGAAATGGCCGCTTGGTTCGTGATGGATTTGAGCGCGTCGGTGGATTTCGGCAGTGGCGAGCGGCGTAAACGCGACGTGGCCAATGAGTTGGCGCTGACGCTCTCTCGCGTGCTCACAGGGCATGGCAATCGCGTGGGGGCGCTGCTGTATGGTGGCTCTGACGCTCCCTCTGCCTTTGAGGAGAGGGCTGGGGTGAGGGCGACAGGCATCGACAAGCTTTTGCCCAGCGGCTCAGGCCGTCGCCATGTGCTGCATTTGGTGCATGAACTGCTTGAGCACCGCGCCGCAAGTAACGGCGGGCAGACGGAATTGGCCGCGTTGCTCAAAGCCGCTGATCAGGTGATCCGCCGGCGCAGCACGGTGTTTGTGATGTCGGATTTTTCAGCACCCCCGGCTGGGGCGCAGCGCTGGCGCAGTTGGCGCGGCGGCATGATGTGACGGCGATTCGCCTGCTCGATCCGTTAGAGATGAAGCTGCCCGATATGGGGCTGATTTCTCTTCGCGATCCTGAGACGGGGCAGACGCAACTCGTTGATTGCGACGGCGCGTTTTTAAAGCGTTTTGCCAAGCTGGCTGATGAGCAAGAGACGCGCTTGCGCGAGGAGCTTGCCCGTAGCGGCGTGGACACGCTGGAAATTTCTACCGGCGATGATTTGGCCGATGCCTTGATTCGGTTTTGCGCCCAGCGCCGGCGCAAAAGTCGGCGATTTGCTGCGCCCTCAGCCCTGCCCTCTCCCGCAGGCAGAGGGAGTCTATCCAATCCCCCTTTCCTTCAGGCAGAGGGCAGGGGTGAGGGTTCGCCTCATCTGGCCATGGCCTAAACGCGAGTCATACCATGCAAGATCTCAAACTACCCGGCGTTAATTTTCTTTGGCCTGAATTTCTCTGGCTCATGTTGCTCTTGCCTCTGCTCGTGCTCTGGTATATGTGGCTGCTCAAGCGCCGGCGCAAGGCATCGGTGGCTTTTCCTGCGCTCAATTTGGCCAAACAGGCCATGGCGGGGCAAGCGGCGTGGCGAAGGCATGTGCCACCGGTCTTGTTCTTGCTTTCCTTGGCTGCCATGCTGTTTGCAGCTTCGCGCCCAATGGCGGTAATCACCCTGCCGTCCAATCAAAAGACGATTATTTTGGCAATGGATGTGAGCGGTAGCATGCGAGCCACTGACATTCAGCCCACGCGCTTTATTGCCGCGCAGCAAGCAGCAAAGAAGTTTTTAGAAACTTTGCCGCGCGACGTGAAGGTGGGTATTGTGGCCTTTGCTGGTTCGGCGCAGGTGGCGCAATACCCGACGCTCAACCGCGAAGAGTTGGTGCAAGCGATTGACCGCTTTCAAATGCAACGCGCCACCGCCACTGGCAATGCGATTGTGATTTCTCTTGCCGCGCTATTTCCTGATGACGGGATTGAGCTGGCGCAAATGGGCGGCAATCGGCCCCTAGGATCGACCGCTCCACGCTCGCTCAATGACCCACCTTCGGTGAAAAAAGAGCGCGACCCGGTCCCGCCTGGCTCGTACAACTCAGCCGCCATCATCATGCTGACGGATGGCCAGCGCACCACAGGCGTTGATCCAATGGAGGCGGCCAAAATGGCTGCGGATCGCGGCGTGCGCGTCTACACCGTGGGCATGGGAACGGTCAACGGTGAGACGATTGGTTTTGAAGGTTGGAGCATGCGCGTGCGTCTGGATGAAGAGACGCTCAAAGCCGTGGCCAGCCGCACCGCAGCCGATTATTTCTATGCAGGCAGTTCGACGGATTTGAACAAGGTCTATGAAAAGCTCTCTTCGCGTATTTCCACCGAGACCAAAGAGACGGAAATCTCTGGCTTGCTTGCGCTTGCAGCAGCATTGTTGGCTTTCATCTCCGCATCACTGTCTGTGCTCTGGTTCAACCGAGTGATGTAGATTTCTGCGCTTGCAGATGATGGGCGCCTTGCGATAAGCTGCGCAAATGACGCTTTCTACATTGATTCATTCGGGGCTCGTGCGACCCGATATTCCGCGCACGGCGCTGGTGTTGATGGGCGGTGGGGCGCGTACAGCTTATCAGGCGGGGGTATTGCAGGCGCTGTCTGAGATGCTGGGCAATGCACCGGGCGCAGCAGTTAAAAGCCCATTTCCTTTTCAGCTTTTGGTGGGCACATCTGCCGGCGCTTTGAATGCCAGCTATTTGGCGGCTAAGGCGCAGCAGGGTCAAGCCTCATTGGCCAGCCTTGCACAGTTTTGGCAGGGTTTGCGCAGCGAACAGGTGTATCGGCTGCATGTGCCTGCGTGGATGCGTCTGTCGCGCATCGCCACGGCTTGGCATTTGGCGCGGCAAGCGCGTGAGCAAGGGGCGCTGCTCGATAGCTTGCCGCTGGCCGATACCTTGCACAAAAGCATTTCTCTGCAAGCGATTGATGAGACCTTGGCGCAGGGCGAAAAGCGTGGCGCGGTGCATACGCTGGCCGTGACGGCTTCGAGCTACACGAGTGGTGTGCACTGGACGTTTTGCCACACAGGCGAGGATGCAAAAGCACAGGTTTGGGCCAGACCTGGGCGGCGGGCAGAGTTCGGTCCGCTCACGATGGAGCATTTGATGGCATCGAGCGCGATTCCGCTGCTCTTTCCCGCGCAGCAACTATGGGTCGACGGGCACAGCGAATTTTTGGCGATGGCTCAATGCGGCAAACTTCACCTTTGTCGCCCGCTCTGCACCTCGGGGCGCACAAGGTGCTGGTGATTGGCGTGGGTCAACCAGAGCGCAGTGGCATGGGAAATTTTAAGCCAAATGGGGCTTCTTCCGGCATGAAATATGCGTCGAATGCTATTGAATTAGGAGCTAATAGGCATCCTGTTGTGGGGGCGTCTCCAGGCGTAGGCGGCGTTCTTGGGCATGCCTTGGCCAGTGTGTTTCACGACACACTGCGTGGCGATGTGGAGCAGGCGCAACGCATGAACGAGACGCTGGACCAATTGCCGCGTGAGATTGCAGCAGTGTTGCCCTACAAGCGCGTGCAAGTACTCAGTGTGCAGCCGAGCCAATCGCTGGATGCGCTGGCTTTGGCGCATGCGCAGCATTTGCCGCAAGCGGTGCGCGGCGTGTTGCAGGCTTTGTCGGGTCAAAACAGCAAGACTGCGCAAAGCGGCGTAGCGGGCGCGGCATTGGCCAGCTATTTACTGTTTGAGCCGAGTTTTACCCAAGCGCTTATTGCGCTTGGGCAGCAGGACGCGTATGCCAACAAAGAGGCATTGATGGCTTTTTTTGCAGCCTGACTAGCCCGGATGTTTCACCATGACAGCGCGCGAGTTGGGGATGCAGCGAGTGCTGAGCCGTTTTGCTGCGTACACATT
>JAAUOI010000345.1 GCA_012036375.1 Allobrachymonas sp.
TACGGCAGCGGTTTCTCCGTTCACCAAGTCTGTGGCGGTGAAGCCGGTGACGGTTTGTACTTGGCCGTTGTAAGTCACGTTGCTGCTGTTGGCCGTGACCGTGGCGTTGGCTTTGTTGATCGTGAGATTGCCGGCGGTGTAAGTGATGTCGTAGTTCTGCGCTGTGAGGCCGCTGGCGTTCAAAGCGTAGCTGCCTGCGTTGCGTGTTGAGCCGTTGTCGAAAGCCAGATTGGTTTGATTGACCACGCTGCTGGCTTCGTTGTTCACCATGCCGGTGATCGTGATGCCGCTGCTGTTGCCGTTGGCAGTGCCATCGTAGGTGCGGGTGACGTTGTTGGCGGTGGCAGTCAAGCTGGCTTTGTTGATGGTGAGGCTGCCGTCAATGAACGTCAAGTTGTAATTGCCATCGGTGCCGCTGGCGCTGCTCACATAGCTGCCGGCGTTTTGCCGCTGCCGCTGGCGCTGATGCCAGTGAGCACGGTTTCGGTTTCTCCGTTGACCAAGCCGCTGACGCTGAAGCCTGAAACGGTTTGCACTTGGCCGTTGTAAGTCAGGTTGCTGCTGTTGGCCGTGACGGTGGCGTTGGCTTTGCTGATGGAGCCGCTGGCGGTTTGCAGGGTGAGGTTGTAGTTGCCGCCATTGTTGCCATCATTGAGAGTGAAGCCGCTGTTGACACTCAAGGTGCGAGCGCCGGCGTTGGCAGAATCGAAGCTTTGGCTGAGGCCCGTGAGCGTATCGCCTGCTCCTAAAGTCGTAGCATTCGGCGCAGCATTACTGCCGGCTAGACCGTTATATTGCCTTGAATCTGAGGCTGCGCTGATCGTTAAATCGGCTTTGTTGATGGTCAAGTTGCCAGCGGTGTAGGCAATGTCGTAGTTTTGCGCAGCCAAGCCGCTGGCGTTGAGCGAATAGCTGCCGGCGTTGCGCGTGGCGCTGTTGTCAAAACCGAGGCTTGTTGTATTCACCACGCTGCTGGTTTCGCCGTTCACGAAGCCAGAGATGGCTACGCCGCTGGAATTGCCATTCGTCGTGCCGTCGTAGGTGCGGGTCACGTCATTGGCTGTGGCCGTTAGGTTGGCTTTGCTGATGCTGCCGCTGGCGGTGTTGACGGTGAGGTTGTAATTGTTGCCGCTGTTTTGGTCATTGATCACGTAGCCACTGTTGACGCTCAAAACGCGAGATCCCGCGTTGGCGGAATCGAAGGATTGCGAGAGGCCAGAGATGCTATCGCCTGCTACGATTCCAGTAGCATTCGGCGCAGCATTGCTGCCGGCCAGACCCGTATATTGCCTTGAATCTGTGACTGCGGAAATCGTTAAATCGGCTTTGTTGATCGTGCCGCTGCCGCTGACGCTGCTCAGGCTGTAATTGATCGCATCTGTGCCGCTGAGGCTGGCTCCGCTGACTGTGAGAGCCACATTGCTGCCTGCATTGCGGCTGACAAAGGCCACGCCGGTATTCACCAGCTGCACATTGGCCGCACCTGAGAGCGTGCCGCCCACCGTTTGCGAGGCCACGGTGGCATTCGTCGTGCCGTCATAGGTGCGCGTATCGGCGGTGATGCTGCCGGTTAAAGCAAGCGGCGTGACAGTGAGTGTGCCGTTCACATCTTGGCGCGGGCCAGTGACGACGTTGTTGCTCGCATCGAGCAAATTGATGCCGCTGCTGTTGATGGCGAGCACATAGCTTGCGCCGCCCACATTGCTAGGTGCATCGCCACCATCGCGCCGCGCGCCCGCCGCTGCGCCGCCGCTTGAAAGCACGGGCGCTGAGGCCAGATGCCAGCCGGTGACATCTGTGCCCAGATCGGTGAAGGCATTGCCAAAGCTCGCGCCGCCGTTGAGCGAGACGATGCGGTAATCCGTGCCGAGCACAGGGCTGCTGAAATTGACGGTATCGCCAAAGGTTTTGCGCACATCCAGCGCCTGAATCGCCGTGTCATTGCTCTGGCTCGCGGCAAACACGAAGCGGTTGCCCGTCTCAGCGCGGCTCGGGCTGGAGAGATTGAAGGCCGTGCCCCAAACCGCCAAGTTGCCCGATTGAATGCCGCCGAAGCTGTTGGTGAGCGGCGAATTGCTATAGACCAGCCAGCGGCCAGCGCTGCCCGGCGCAGTTGCGCTCAAAGCCGATGCACCCGAATTGTTGATGAAGTTATTCCCCGCCAACACAATCGCATCGCCCGCCGCCGAGGCCGCCACTGCGCCATTCAACGTGATATTGCCATTGCGTGCCACCGCGCTCACCCGCCCCGCATTCACCGTGCCCAGCGCAATATCGCGCTGATTGACCACCAGCACATCGCCGCTGGTGGAATTGCTCACAGTGAGCAAAGACGCATTCACATTCACTGCGCCGCCAGCGCCATTGCTGATGCCTGTGCCGGCGGAGAGGGAGACGTTGCCGCTGGTGGGAATGATTTGCGGGGCAATGCTCAGATTGCCGCCTGCGGAAATAGTTACCGCGCTGCCCGTGACGCGGCCTACAGCTCCCGCGCTGCCTGCTGGTGTGGTGGTGTTCGTGTATGGATTCAGCACCCCAGCGCCGCCTGCGCCGCTAGAAGCAGAGGCTATTTCTGCATTGCCGATGGTACTGAGCATGGCATGCATCACCACATTGCCAGCATTGCCGCCTTGGCCAGACGAGCCGGGATCACCCAAGCGAGGCGCTCCTGCGCCCTTGCCGGCGTTTCCACCCGCGCCGCCTGTGCCTCCTGCGCCACCCGCCCCGCTTTGCACGCGGGCGCTACCAGAAGACAATGGCTGGTTGACCACCACTTGGCCGCCGACACCACCCGTGCCGCCACTGCCACCCATGCCACCGGGGAGGGGTGGATCCGTTGGGCTCAGAGCATCCGCCCCGTCCGACCCATGCCACCTCGGCCAGCTACGCCGCCATCTCCTGCACGTAAATTTAACGCCCCATCGGTTTGAATCAAACCCAGATTCAGGCTGCCGCCAGCTCCTCCTGCGTTGCCATTTTGTGCTGTGCCATCTGCACCTGCTGCTCCAGCCGTTCCGTTTCCAGCCGTGAGCTGCACGCCTGCATTGCCCGTTGTCGTGATGCCATTCAAACCATTGACCATGCCCACCGTGATGCTGCTGCCCGCAGCGCCCGCCGTTGCGCCATTGCTACCGCGAATCACCACATCACCATTCGTGCTCTTGGCCGCTACAGTGAAATCGCCGCTGTTGGTGAGATAAATGCCGCCCGAGCCGGTGTTGGTCAGCGCGATGTTGCTGGAATTGGTTTGCAGCGCGGCGCTGCTTGAGCCGATGCCATTGGCGGCAGTTAAGGCCAAAGTGCCTGCGGTGAAGTTGCTGGTGGGCAGGGCGGCCAATGCGCCGCTGGTGGCGATGCTTAGCGTGTTTACGCCAG
>JAAUOI010000346.1 GCA_012036375.1 Allobrachymonas sp.
GCGGCCAATCGCCTCGCTCTGACCGCGCTCTTCCGCATCAATGCCAGGGAAAGCGCCGGGCGTGTCCACCAGTGTGAACACCGGCAATTTAAACTTCTCCGCCGTCTTCATCAAACGCAGTGCTTTGCGATAACCCTCAGGCCGGCTCATGCCAAAGTTGCGCAAACTGCGCTCCTTCACATCGCGGCCTTTTTGATGGCCAAGCACCACGCAGGCATGCCCGTTAAATCGTGCTAAGCCACCGACAATCGATTGATCATCCGCAAAATGCCTGTCGCCATGCAGCTCTACGAAATCGGTGAAGATTTCGTTCACATAATCCATCGTGTAAGGCCGCTCGGTGTGACGTGCGATTTTTGTGATTTGCCAAGGCGAGAGTTGGCTGTAAATATCTTTGGTGAGCTGCTGGCTCTTCTTAGCAAGGTTGTCAATCTCTTCGCTGATGTCCACAGCGCTCTCGCCCTGCACATAGCGCAACTCATCAATCTTGCCTTCCAGCTCCGCAATAGGCTGCTCAAAATCTAAAAATACACGTTTGCCCAACTTCTTCTCCTTGGTTTGAGCAGCCAGCAAGCCAGCCGCACAAGCGAATTAGTCAAGTTTATACCTAATAATCTCCCCCCATGATCAAACTGTTTGTAGGCTTAGGCAATCCCGGCGCGGAATATGAGGCGACGCGGCATAACGCGGGGTTTTGGTTTATTGACGAGTTGGCGCGGCAGTGGAAAGCGAATCTCGTGATGGAGAAGGCATATCACGGGCTGGTGGCGCGAACTTCGCAAGGCGGCAACACGGTGTGGCTCTTGCAACCCCAAACTTTCATGAATCTCTCTGGCAAATCAGTCGCAGCGCTGGCGCGGTTTTACAAAATCGCGCCTGAAGAAATTTTGGTGGCCTATGACGAGCTTGATGTCGTGCCCGGTGAGGCCAAGCTGAAAAAAGGTGGCAGCTCCACGCACAACGGTCTGCGCGACATCACGGCGCAGATGGGCGCGAATTATTGGCGGCTGCGCATTGGCATTGGGCATCCGGGCGTGAAATCGGAAGTGCTGTCTTGGGTGCTGAAAAAACCGCTGGTCGCGCAGCGCGAGCTGATTGACGAGACGATTGCCCGCAGCCTCAAAGCCGTGCCGCATTTCCTCGCTGACGAGATGGAAAAAGCCACGCAAATCGTTCACACCGCCAAGCCGCCGCGCCCCAAGCCTGAGAGAAAACCACCGCCTGAATCCGCCCACCCCGCCCCAGGCGGCACTTGAATCACTATCAATACATGAGCACTCCGCGCAGGTTTTATGCCGGCTAGAGGGCTAAAATGCTTTAAAATAACCCTTCTATACCGTTTGGAGACACCGTGGACATTCTCTACTCCTTGCTCGCCACAGTTGCCGCGTATTTGATCGGCTCGTTCAGCTTTGCCGTCATCGTGAGCAAGGCGTTTGGCCTGGCTGATCCGCGCACTTTTGGCAGTAAAAATCCGGGCGCGACCAATGTGTTGCGCTCAGGCTCCAAGCCGGCGGCTGTTCTGACTTTGGTGCTTGATGCGCTCAAGGGTTATGTGCCCGTGATTCTCGTCAAACTTTTGGCGAACCTTATGGGCTTGGCGACGGCACACTGGCCATGGTGGCGCTGGCGGCCTTTGTGGGGCATGTGTGGCCTGTATTTTTTAAGTTCAAAGGCGGCAAAGGCGTGGCCACAGCGGCGGGCGTGGTGTTTGCGGTGGATTGGCTGCTGGGTTTTGGCCACGCTGGCCAGCTTTGCGATCATTTTGTATTTCTTCCGCTGGGTCTCGCTCGCATCCATCGCAGCCGCTGCCTTCGTCCCCTTTTTCTATTTGCTCGGTGATCGCGGCCCGTGGTATACCTCCAAAGTCATACTCGCTTCACTCTTTTTCATCGCTTTGATCTTGGCGGTGCGCCACAAAGACAATATCAACCGATTGCTGCAAGGCACAGAGCCTAAGCTGGGCGCGAAGAAATAATCATGTTGTTTTGTTCAGGTGATTGCTAGAAAATCTACAATGGAACACTAAGCTAAAACCCATTTGCGTGTCATGCATGCCTGTGAAAAAGGAGCCACTGGTGTCTATTGGGGGCATCGAGCTATCGCTAAGGTTTTCTACCGAGACTTGATTGCGCAATTAGATGAGATGCATGGTCACGAAGTGGAACATTACGCCATTTTCGGCCAACTCATGAAGGCAAGGGGCGTTCGATCTGTGATTGCACCAGTGTTTTGGTGCGTTGGCGGAATACTCTACGGAATCGTGACGGCTCTAGCAGGACGCCGCGCCATCTGGCGAAGTACTGCGGTTATTGAATCAATCGTCACTCGCGAACTTAAAGTTGCAGCCGATTTTTTTGAAAATCGAGATTCAGAGATTCATCAGGCTATTTTGAGGATTCTGGAAGAAAAAGCAGCACACATGGCAGTGGGTCAAAATAACAGCCCGGGTCAGCACGCGTAGATCATTTGGTAGACCCGCTCGCTCGCGCAGGGGCGACTGTATCCAAAAGTGTGGCAGAGCAACTTTGAATTGCGAAGCCTTTCACTATTAGAGCAATTCAGTTCTGGCCTAAAGTCAAGCTTTGAGCGCATTCCACAGCGTCCACAGTCCAATCAGCACAAAACCCAGCCCTGCGACGATATTCAAAGTGCGCGGGGGAATGTATTTGCCGACCATTGAGCCCGCGAGCACACCGATGGCGGCTGAGAGTGTGAGCGCGGCGCTGGCGGCTAGGAATACTGTCCATTTGCTAGGCCCTTGCTCTTGCGAGGCAAACAGCATGGTGGCCAGTTGGGTTTGTCGCCAAGCTCGGCGAAGAACACCGCAGCAAAGATGGTGAAGAAGGCTTGGAGTTGGGATGTGGTGCTCATGTCTGCATTATTACTGCGCCCATAGAGCGGTGCATTAAAGTGCAAGAGCGACGACTCTCCAATCTCTTTAAGCATCCAGCTTCAGTTTGGCTGTTTGCACCAGGCGGCGCCATTTCGCAGTATCCGCAATTAAATACGCATTGATAAATGCAGGTGTCATCACACTCGGCTCGGTCGCATCTTGACGCAGACGAGCAATGATGGCGGGCTGAGTGAGCAATTTGTTGACCTCTTCGTTCAGCCGCGTCGTGATCGCAACAGACGTTTTTAGGTGGAGCCATGAGTCCCCAGTAGTTGTTCACGTCGAAGCCCTTGAAGCCCTGCTCTTCCATGCCTGGGATTTCCGGAGCGATGCTGATGCGTTTTCGCGATGTGACGGCCAAAGCCTTGAGGCGGCCATCTTTGATAAATGGCATTAACGCAGGCACGCTGCCAGTGATGAGCTGTAGCTGCCCTCCCACCAAATCCAGCGTCGCAGGCGCTATGCCCCGGTAAGGGAT
>JAAUOI010000347.1 GCA_012036375.1 Allobrachymonas sp.
AGGCAAAAAGGCACGCCAGAAGAAGGCCCGAACATGATTTTGGATGACGGCGGCGATGCCACGCTCCTCATGCATCTGGGCACCAAGGCCGAGAAAGACATCAAAGTCTTGGCCAAGCCGGGCAGCGAAGAAGAGATCGAGCTGTTTGCAGCGATCAAGGCCAAGCTGAAGGTTGACTCCACATGGTATTCACGCCGCCTGAAAAACATCATCGGCGTGACGGAAGAGACGACGACTGGCGTGTTGCGCCTTAATGAAATGTCTGCCAAGGGAACGCTTGCTTTGCGCGCGATCAACGTGAACGACAGCGTGACGAAATCCAAGTTCGACAACCTCTATGGTTGCCGCGAATCTCTAGTGGATGCGATCAAGCGCGCCACGGACGTGATGATTGCTGGCAAAGTGGCTGTCGTGGCTGGCTACGGCGATGTGGGCAAAGGTTCGGCTCAAGCTCTGCGCGCGCTCTCCGCCCAAGTTTGGGTGACCGAGATTGACCCGATCAATGCTTTGCAAGCCGCAATGGAAGGCTACAAAGTGGTGACGATGGAATATGCGGCTGACAAGGCTGATATTTTTGTTTCCGCCACCGGCAACAAAAACGTGATCACCTACAAGCACATGGAAGCCATGAAAGATCAGGCCATCGTTTGCAACATTGGTCACTTTGACAACGAAATCGATGTCGCTTCGCTTGAAAAACTCAAGTGGGAAGAGATCAAACCACAAGTCGATCACGTGATCTTCCCGAAGAAAGGCAGCAAGCCAGCCAAGCGCATCATCATGCTGGCTAAAGGCCGCTTGGTGAACCTGGGCTGCGGCACGGGCCACCCCAGCTTCGTGATGTCGTCTTCGTTTGCGAACCAAACGATTGCACAGATCGAACTGTTCACTAAGTCCAAGGAGTATCAAGTGGGCAAGGTGTATGTGTTGCCCAAGCATTTGGATGAGAAGGTTGCTCGCTTGCACCTGAAGAAAGTCGGCGCGGTGCTGACCGAACTGTCTAAAGAGCAGGCGGATTACATTGGCGTGAAAGTGGCGGGGCCTTATAAGGCTGATACGTATCGTTATTAAACCTAGAACTAGGTAACGCGAAAAGCGCGAAAAGAACGCGAAAAACGCGAAAGAATTCATGAGGTTCTTTTTGCGTTTTTCGGACTTACTCTCGCGCTTTTTTCGTTAAATAGTTTCTATGAGAGCCGATCAACTTCTCGTTCATCGCGGTTTGGCTGCTTCACGCAGTCAAGCGCAGCGTTTGATTGATTCTGGAGTGCGCAAGCTCACTCGCGATGGTTGGAAATCTGTCTCCAAAAGCGATGAATTGTTTGACGATGTTGAGATTGAATTGCTCAATGCAGCAGAAGCAAAATACGTCTCGCGCGGCGGCTTGAAGCTTGAAGGAGCAATAGCCAAGAGCGGTGTTGCAGTGCAAGGTAAGCTCTGTTTAGATGTCGGCCAAAGCACAGGTGGTTTCACGGATTGTTTGCTGCAACACGGCGCAAGTTGCATAGTCGGCGTAGATGCCGGGCATGCGCAATTGCATGCGCGTTTGCGTGCGGATGAGCGCGTGATATGCCTTGAGAAGATCAATGCGCGTGAATTGAATGCTTCTGATTTGATAGCACTCTGCGCAGATTCTATGCCGGCTACCAGTCAAAAAAGCTTAAAAAACCAAGGTTTTAAGCTACTGGTAGGCGATGTATCCTTTATCTCGCAAACTTTGCTTGTGCCACGCTTTGCTGATCTGCTGGCTGCAAAAGCTGACGTGCTGATGCTCGTCAAGCCGCAGTTTGAATTGCAGCCAAGCGATTTGGCGAAAGGCGGTATTGTGAAGGATGCTTCGCTCTATGAAAAAGTCGAACAGCGTATCCGCGAGAGTTATGCAGAGGAGAATCTGAGCGTTAAAAATTATTTTGAAAGCCCGATTTCGGGTGGAGATGGCAACCGCGAATTTTTCGTGCATGCCAGTAAGGAGTGACCATGAATTCAACACAAAAATTGCCAATCAGCTTTGAATTTTTCCCGCCAAAAACGCCTGAAGGCGCAGAGAAGCTCGTTGGCGTTCGCCAAAAGCTCTATGCTCTCAACCCTGAGTTTTTCAGTGTCACCTATGGCGCAGGTGGCTCCACACAAGATGGCACATTGCAAACCGTGCAAGCGATTTTGAAAGACGGCTTCGATGCTGCGCCGCATTTCTCTTGCATCGGTGCCACCAAAGTGACTGTGCGCACCCAGCTTGCGCAATTCCAGCAAGCCGGCATCAAGCGCATGGTCGCGCTGCGCGGCGATTTGCCCAGCGGCTATGGCGCGTTTGGTGAATTCAAATACGCCAGCGAGTTGGTCGAATTCATCCGCGCTGAGACGGGCGATGCATTCCACATCGAAGTCGGCTGCTATCCCGAAACGCATCCGCAGGCCAAATCTCCCGATGCCGACTTGCTCGCTTATGCGATGAAAGTCAAAGCTGGCGCGAGCAGCGCCATCACGCAATACTTCTTCAACAGCGATGCCTATTTCCGCTTCGTTGATGATGCCCACAAACTCGGCGCAACCATCCCCGTCGTCCCCGGCATCATGCCGATCACTAATTCCTCCCAACTCATGCGCTTCTCGGATGCCTGCGGCGCAGAAATCCCCCGCTGGATTCGCACGCGCTTGCAATCCTTCGGCGACGACACGGCCTCCATCAATCCTTCGGCCTTGATGTGATCACCGATTTATGCGACCAGCTGCGAAACGGCGGCGTGCCGGGCTTGCATTTTTATTCGATGAATCAAGCCGGGACTGTGACGGAGATTTGCAAGCGCCTTGATTTGGCTTAACCTGACCCAATTGCGAACCGCAGCGAGCACCCGTTCGCCCATGCTTAGTTTTCAGCTTCGGCTTACAATCAGGCTTACTTTGTGAATGGTACTGCCATGAATACAGCCACACTTTCTGTCAAAGGCCAAATCGTTATTCCGAAGCACATGCGCGAAACGGCGCAATTGTCTTTTGGCGATGAGCTGAACATCAGCTATGTCAACGGTGAAATTCGCTTGCGGCCTGTCATTGCAAAGCAGCATGCTGCGCTAGATCAAGTTGCCGGTTGTTTGGCCAGGCCAAAACAAAGCATGCTCAGCGATGCCGCAATCAAAGATGCCATCAAAGACGAAATTGAAGCGCAAACACGCCCTATGAAGGCGCTCGATACCAACGTGCTGGTGCGCTTGTTGCTGGCAGACGATGCAGCCCAACTGGCGCAGGTCAAGCGGCTGCTATCTCAAACCCAGCAATACACCAGCCCCATTACCGTGATGCAAGAGTTGGTCTGGGGTGTTGGAAGCGCACGATTACAGCGTGGCGCAAATTCAGCACGGCATGGGTCTGTTGCTCTC
>JAAUOI010000056.1 GCA_012036375.1 Allobrachymonas sp.
GAGCACGGTGAGCATTGCGATCACCCCAGCCATGCCCACGAGAGTCATGGCCACCATCATCATCACGACGATGATGTGAAAAGCTTTGTGTTTCGCTCAGGTAAGCCGTTTGACCCCGCCAAACTTGAAGACTTCCTCGGTGCGATCGTGAACGTCTATGGCCCGCGCATGCTGCGCTACAAAGGCGTTTTGAGCATGAAAGGCACAGAGCGCAAAGTGATCTTTCAAGGTGTGCACCAGCTCATGGGCTCAGATTTAGGTCCTAAATGGGACGAGGGCGAGCAGAGGCTGTCCAAAATGGTCTTTATTGGCATCGACTTGCCCAAGGATATTTTTTTGCAAGGCTTGGAACAATGTTTGGCGGCGTGATGGTACGTCACTCCAACACCTCAATGTGAATAAATCGACGGTTTTGATGGGTTTTGCTGGTGGAGATAGATATGTTGGAAGTATTTTTGAAAATGATGGGGCTGAAGACAGGCCAAGGCGAGGGTAAGTCGCTACAATCGCGCGCCGAATCCAAATCCTTGGAAGCAGTTAAAGACGGTATAACCCGAAGTCAACCAGCGACGGGAGGCGACTTGCAGCATTTCAAACCGCAAGCCGCTACCGCGAGGAGACAAGCAGTGAAAACCCCAGCCAAAAAGTCCAAAGTGGTCAAAAAAGCCAACAAAAGCGCAGCGAAGCCTCAACCCAAGTCGAGCACTAAAGCAGCCAGCAAACCTGTAGCCAAGAAAGCAGTTTCTAAGCCTGTCTCTAAGAAGTCAGCCAAGCCTGGGGCTAAAAGTGTCAGCCCCGCGAAGAATGCAGCCAAGCCAGTTGCTCAACCTGTGGTCAAAAAGCTGATTGCGAAACAGCCAGCTGCGCCTGCAAAAAAGGCAGCCAAGCCAACAGGCAAATCTGCAGCCAAGCCGACAGCCAAGCCGGTTGGTAAGCCCATCAGCAAGACCGCGCCCCAAGCTGCGACTCAACCCACCAGCAAGGCCAAGGCTAAATCGTCTGGCAAAGCACCTGCTAAATCGCCCAGCAAAGTTGCGCCGAAATCTGTACCGAAATCCGTCACCAAGGCACCGATCAAAAAAGCTTCGCTGCCCACGACCAAGTTATCCGCGAAAGCATCTACCAAACCATCTTCCCAACCTGTCAAACCAATTGCTGCCCCCCCGGCAAAGGCTGTTGCGCCCGCTTTGGCGGCCAAGCCACTGCCTGTGGCACCAGCAGTCAAGGCCAGTTCGCCAACACCTCCTCCACCCGCCCCGCCCAAAACCACCAAGGCCGGTGCGCGCGTTGTTCCCTCTTATGCCCCTTCGCCTGCCAACCAATCGCCTCATGGCGGTAACACGGCAGCCAAAGCCAGTTTCATCATGTCTGCACCCGTATTAGCGCCTCCTCCACAAGTTGTCATCAAAAAAGACGCCAAACTCGCCGGTAATTGGAAAACCAAAACGCCTGAGCAATTGAGCGATGCTGAAGTCATTGCCATGCCGGACAGCGAATACATGAATGCCAAGCAATTGGCTTTTTTCCGCTTAAAGCTCGTTGCTTTGAAAAACGGCATCTTGTCCAATGCGGGCGAGACGACCGAGCATCTGCGCGAAGACACTTCCGTCGTGCCCGATCCCGCAGATCGTGCCACCATTGAAGAAGAGCATGCCTTGGAGCTGCGCACGCGCGACCGCGAGCGCAAGCTGCTCAAGAAAATTGAACAGTCTATCGCCAGCATCGATGCCGATGAATATGGCTACTGCGACGAAACGGGTGAGCCCATCGGTGTGGCTCGCTTGATTGCCCGCCCCACAGCCACACTGTCTTTGGAAGCGCAACAGCGGCGTGAACTTAAACAAAAAATGTTTGGGGATTAAATTGAGGCTAGGGCGTGGTTTTCTTGTAGACTGAGACGACTCGCTCCTGTTCAGCCCCACCCATTCGATTACTGACCCACAGCTTCATATGGCCAAAGAAGACACCGCACCTGCCGGCTTGTTCTCAAGGATGGTCAAGTTCGTGCGTAGTCCAGGCACGCAGTGGAATGATCTGGACGACCCAACCTCCGCTAAAGAAGGCAGTTTAAGCAAGCAAGCGCTCAAAGAAATGATTGAACGCAAGCGGCGCAATGATTTTGTGCGCAAGCGCGAATTTGATATGTTGCGCAAGTTGCGCCGAAGAGAAGCCACGGGCGCAGGCCCCGGTGATGGATCAGCCAGACCTTCGTTTTTCCAAAGTTCAATGCCGTCGCGACCGGATGATCGGGCGATGACTTTGAAAAAGATTGATGAAATTGAAGCGCAAATGTCAATGCAATGGTGGAAGACCAAGCATGGCACGCAGGGGGCAGTCTCAACCACCACGCCGGGCTCTGACTTTTCAGCTTCAGAGGTCAATGCTCGGCAAGCGGCATCCAGTGCCACAGAAAAGTCTGCCGCCGCTGCAAACAGCTTGGCCTATGCCCGCACAGCGCCCGATGATCTGCAAGTTAATTTAGAGCGCAGTGCTGCGCAGTTTGTAAGCCCGCCGGGCGCAATATCTCATGATGTCAAGAGTGGTGCAACTTCTGCTGGAATCGAGCCACCGCCCGTGCTGCGAGCCGCAGTGTCACCCGCTTCTACAGGGCAGCCAAGTGCCGCCCCAAAGCAAGCAGATGCGCCAAATCCGAACTTGCAAGACATGTCGCTGGATTTCACGACAGACGAGCCTCCCGCTCAAGCGCCGATCATTCAACCTAGTCCGTTTGCCGCCGCTGGCGCGCCGCGCTCCGCAACTGCACAATCTGCTGCACAGTCGCCCGTGACTGCCACCATTGGCGCAACCCATAGTGTGGCAACAAGCGCCTCTTCGGGCGCTGCACCATCCACACCGAGCAAAGTGCCCACTGCCGCGCCATCTCCTGCGCTTGCACCCAGGGCTGCACCAGCGCCTCAATTGCCTACACCCGGGCCTGCCCCTGTCACATCGGCTGCCAAACCCAAGGTATCCACCGCCTTGCCCGCCTCGGGCTCCATGGCCGGCTTGGCCGCCTCCTACGATGCGTCGGGTTCGGCCAGCGGATTTTCTGTGTCAAAAGTGTTTGCGCTCGAAGTCGATGAAGTCCAGCATGACCCAGAGCTAGAAGAGGCGGCGATTCGTTTTGCCAATGGAGATGATGGTGGTGCAGAAGCAGGTTTGCTCGAAGCCATCAGTGCGCGTGGGCCGCGCCATCAGCATGAAGAAACGTGGCTGACTTTGTTTGACCTGTACCGTGCCACCGCGCAATATGATCGTTTTGAAAGCTTGGCGATTGACTTTGCAAGCAAGTTTCATCGTTCATCGCCCATGTGGTTTTCTATACCCGAAATGGTGGGCAAGCTCGCTGGCAATGAGCCCCCTGCCGCGTCAGGTTCGCGCAAAGCCGATTGGAAGAGCCCCGCAATGGTGGGCATCCAGACCTTGGCCGCGCTCAATGCTGCCTTGGCCAAAGCCACAATGCCTTGGACTTTGGATTGGATCAATTTGCAAACCATCGAAGAGCCTGCGGTAGCGCCATTGACCAAGCTATTTCAATCCTGGGCTCAACAAAATGTTCAGCTTCGCTTTGCACATGCTCAAAAGCTGGAAGACAGCTTGCGGCAAGCTACACCTTCTGGCGATCAAAGCGTCAGTCATGACCGCTGGAATTTGCTCATGGCTTATTTGCGGGTGGCGCATCGACCCGATGAATTTGAGTTGGCTGCTTTGGATTTTTGCGTCACCTTTGAGGTGTC
Organism: Allobrachymonas sp.; assembly: GCA_012036375.1. Classification (GTDB taxonomy): domain Bacteria; phylum Pseudomonadota; class Gammaproteobacteria; order Burkholderiales; family Burkholderiaceae_C; genus JANMDU01. Next base: position 3,738 of record JAAUOI010000056.1, read on the forward strand.
ACCGCCCTCTTGGGAGAGTGCGCGTTGCGAATACAAAACCTTGGATGCGGATGGCAACACGGGCTTGGGACAAACCATCATCGGTGATGCGGTGCATGATTCCATTGTCTCGGAAATGGCCTCTGAGCCGGGCACGGTGTCTTCGATGATGACCGCGCAATTGGCCTCGGTGGAAATGTCCGGACAGATCATGGGTGAGCCCAAGCCGGTGCTCGATAAGCTTGAAGCACGGTTGGCAGGTGCGGATGTGATGATCATTTCTTGCGCCAAGCTGATTCGTGTGGATTTTCTGCCGCTGGCAGCTTGCTCAATTGGGTCACAGCGCGGCAAGCTGAAGGCTGTGTGGTGCAATTTACCGATGTGCATCGCTTGGTGGCAGCGTTTTTCCATGTGATCGGCATCAGCGAGCATGCCAAAGTCACTTCGCGTGTGGATTGATCGCCGCGATTGATGAGCCGTTCACGCTGAATTTTGCGCTTGTATTTCAGCGCTTTTACCTTATCTGAGTTTGCATGGAACAATTTCACGGCACCACGATTCTGAGCGTTCGCCGCCAAACGCCTTCGGGCTGGCAAGTGGCTATTGGCGGTGACGGCCAAGTCACCTTGGGCAATATCGTCATCAAAGGCTCGGCGCGCAAAGTGCGCAAGATTTACCATGACAAAGTGCTCGCTGGCTTTGCTGGCGCGACAGCCGATGCCTTCACGCTTTTTGAGCGCTTTGAAGGCCAAGCTGGAAAAGCACCAGGGCCACTTGGTGCGAGCAGCGATTGAGCTGACCAAAGATTGGCGCACGGATCGCGTCTTGCGCCGTTTGGAAGCGATGCTCGCAGTCGCCAATGAAGAAGCTTCGCTGATCATTACTGGCAATGGTGATGTGCTTGAGCCTGAAAAAGGCATTGTGGCGATTGGCTCGGGCGGTGCGTATGCGCAGGCCAGTGCATTGGCACTGCTGGAGCACACCGAGTTGAGTGCGCCAGAGATTGTGAAGAAATCGCTTGAAATCGCTGGGCAGCTCTGTATTTACACGAATATGAACCATACGATTGAGACGCTGGGCGTTCCTAAAACCAACTGAAGTGATTTCAGCTTCAAGTGGTTATTTATTTGAATAACTATCAATTCAATAGCACTCCGCGCAGATTCTATGCAGGCTAGTAGCCAAAAAGGCTTTAAAAATCATGTCTTCCTCCATGACTCCCCAAGAAATCGTCTCTGAACTGGATCGCTTCATCGTCGGCCAGCGTGATGCCAAACGTGCTGTGGCGATTGCGCTGCGCAACCGTTGGCGGCGAAGCCAAGTCGATGTCAAACTGCGCGGTGAAATCACGCCGAAAAATATTCTCATGATCGGTCCTACGGGCGTTGGGCAAAACTGAAATCGCGCGGCGCTTGGCCCGGCTGGCCGATGCGCCGTTCATCAAGGTAGAGGCCACCAAGTTCACCGAGGTGGGCTATGTGGGCAAAGATGTGGACAGCATCATCCGTGATCTGGCCGATGTGGCTGTGAAGATGGCGCGTGAAGCAGCCACGCAGCTCGTGCGAACGCGGGCGCAAGATGCAGCGGAAGAGCGCGTTTTAGATATTTTGCTGCCCACCGCTCGCACCGAAGTGGGTTTTGGCACGGGTGCTGTGTCTGACGTTCCTGAAAAATCCTCGCAGAGCAACACGCGCCAAACATTTCGCAAAAAGCTGCGTGAAGGCCAGCTGGACGATAAAGAAATTGAATTGGAAGTCAATGCACCTGCGCCTCAGCTTGAAGTCATGGGGCCAGCCGGCATGGAGGAAATGACCGAGCAGCTCAAAGGCTTGTTTGGCCAACTTGGCGAAGGCAAGAAGAAAACGCGCAAGATGAAAATTGCAGAAGCCTTGAAAGTGCTCACCGAAGAAGAGGCCTCAAAGTTGGTCAACCACGAGGAAATCAAAACGCAGGCTTTGGAAAAGTTGGAGCAAAACGGCATTGTCTTTATCGACGAAATCGATAAAGTGGCTTCCCGCTCAGAAGGCAGCGGAGCCGAAGTCTCCCGCCAAGGCGTGCAGCGCGATTTGCTGCCCTTGGTCGAAGGCACAACGGTGTCTACCAAATACGGCATGGTGAAAACCGATCATGTGCTGTTCATCGCCAGCGGCGCTTTCCATTTGGCCAAGCCCAGCGATTTGATCCCTGAGTTGCAGGGGCGCTTTCCGATTCGGGTGGAGCTGGCTTCGCTCTCAGTCGCTGATTTTGAAGCGATTTTGCAGAGCACGCATGCCTCGCTCGTCAAACAATACCAAGCCTTGCTCGCTACCGAGCGCGTGACGCTTGATTTCTTGCCCGAAGCCATTTCCCGCCTCGCGCAAATCGCGTTTGATGTGAATGAGCGCACAGAAAACATCGGCGCACGCCGCTTGGCGACTGTGATGGAGCGCTTGCTCGATGAAGTGAGCTTTGATGCCGCCAAGCTCGATGGGCAAACCATCACGATTGATGCAGCCTACGTGAACGCGCGACTGGCCGAACTCAGCCAAAACGAAGATTTGTCGCGCTATATTTTGTAAAGCCCGATCATGCGAGGGCTGGCGTGCTCGCCAGCTCTGCCGCGATGCGCAGCGAGCGCAGCCGCAATGCTGGGTCGTGCACATCGCAAACCAGCATCAACTCATCAGCCTCGGTTTGATCGAGCAAGTTTTGCAAACCACTTTGAACTGTCTCAGGCGAACCAATCACGCCAGCGGCCAAGAAGTCAGCAATCGCTTGGCGGCCTGCTGGGTCTAAATGGGCAATGAAATTAGCATCTGGCAAGGGCAGCTTGCCGCGCCGTCCAGTCAAAATACCATAGACGCGCTGATACACGCTGCTGGCCAAATACTGCGCCTCTTCATCGGTGGGCGCGGCAATCAGGGGCACGCCGATGATGGTGTAGGGCTTTGCCAATTGCGCTGAAGGCTTGAAAGTGCGGCGGTAAATCTCCAGTGCTTGCATGAGCATGGCAGGCGCGAAATGTGAGGCAAAGGCGTAAGGCAAACCCATTTGCGCGGCGAGTTGGGCTGAAAAGAGGCTTGAGCCGAGCAACCAAATCGGCACTTCGGTGCCCGCGCCGGGGTTGGCGGTGATGCGCTGGCCTTCGCGGGCGGGCGCGAGATAGCCCATCAGCTCAGAGACTTCACGCGGGAAATCGTCGGCGCTTTCCGTGTTGTGTCGGCGCAGGGCGCGCATCGTGTAGGGATCGGTGCCGGGCGCTCTGCCCAAGCCCAGATCGATGCGGCCAGGGTAGAGTTCAGCGAGCGTGCCAAAGGCTTCGGCCACCACGAGAGGCGCATGATTGGGCAGCATGATGCCGCCCGAGCCGACGCGGATCGATTTTGTACCGCCTGCGATATGACCCACCAGCACGGCCGTGGCAGAACTGGCCACACCTGCCATGTTGTGATGCTCGGCCAGCCAATAGCGCTTGAAACCCAGAGTTTCCACATGCCGCGCTGTTTGCAATGCAATCTTCAATGCATCTGCCGTGCTGCTGCCTTCGCGCACGGCTACGAGATCGAGCATGGATAAGGGCGTTTCAGAGAGCTTTTTCATGATTTGGAGCAAAAACTATGTAACGCGAAAAGCGCGAAATGAAAACCGAAAAGCGCAAAAATTGAGAAAACTGTTTGCTTCAAGAAACCCCAGTATTTTTCGCGTTACATAGATCATCATTACCGATTGCGATCTTTCATCGCCCGCTCCACCTCTCGTTTGCCTTCTCGCTCTTTGATCGTGTCGCGCTTGTCGTGATCGGCTTTGCCTTTGGCCAGCGCGATTTCGCATTTCACGCGACCGCTTTTCCAATGCAGATTGAGCGCCACCAGCGCGTAGCCTTTTTGCTCCACCTTGCCAATCAAGCGGCGAATTTCGTCTTTTTTCATCAGCAGCTTGCGGCTGCGCAGTGCATCGGGGTTGACGTGGGTGGAGGCGGTTTTGAGTGGGTTGATTTGCAAGCCCATCACAAACAGCTCGCCGTTGCGAATCAGCACATAGCCATCGGTGAGCTGCACCTTGCCATTGCGCACGGCCTTGACTTCCCAGCCTTCCAGCACCATGCCGCATTCATACCGCTCCTCAAAGAAGTAGTTGAACGAGGCTTTTTTATTCTCTGCGATACGCGCGGGGGGATCAGTTTTGGGCTTGGCCATATAAGGCAGATGGGGCAGTGAAGCGAATTTACAATCAGGGCTTGATTGTAAGAGCGCCCCACCTTGAATGCCGTCCATAAATCCGTGTTGATTTGGTACAGCCCGCAGCAGATGTTTGACTTGGTGTCTGACGTGCCGCGCTATCCGCAATTTTTACCCTGGTGCGATGCCGCGCACATTTTGCAAAAACATGCCGACGGGCAAACCGCCGAAATCAGCCTCAATTTCAAAGGCTTGCGACAGAAATTTTCCACACGCAACACGCATGTTCGCCATGAAAGTGGTGCGATAGAAGAGCGGCTGAGCTTGGTGCAAGGGCCGTTTTCTCAATTGGAAGGGCAGTGGTTGTTTTCGCCATTGCGCGATATTCAAAGCGGCGCAGCGCCTTCGGCCTGCAAAGTGGAGCTGTTTCTAAGCTACAGCTTTGGTAATGCTGCGATGGCTGCGCTGGTCGGCCCCGTGTTTGACAAGATTGCTTCGAGCTTGGTGGATGCATTTGTGCAACGGGCTGAAAGTGTGTATGGCTGAAGCTTCACGCCATGCAATTGAAGTCACGCTCGTGTGGTCGCCCGCGCCGCGCGTCGTGCATGAAATCAGCCTGCGCTTATCCAAGGGAGCAGTGGTGCGCGAAGCCTTGGTCATCGCCGCGCAGCAAGACGCGCGATTTGCAGACGCAAGGCAAGCTGATTCATTCGGCATTTGGAATCGCCGCGTCACCGCGCTGCATGTGCTGCGCGATGGCGAGCGATTAGAAATTTATCGCCCCTTGCGGGTTGACCCCAAAGTCGCCCGCCGCGAGCGCTTTCAAAAGCAAGGTGCGAAATCAGCAGGTCTCTTTGCCACGCGCCGGCCGGGAGCCAAGCCGGGGTATTGAGGTTTGCATGTCGCTTGCCATCGCTTGCCCGGCATGTCATGGCTGGCAATGAAGTCCAGCCTAGCGGCTAAACAAACCGCGCAACGCTTTACCCGCTTCTTGTTTGGCAGCTTCTTTGGCGGTAGCGGGCGCGGCTGCCGCAGGCGCTGCTTCTGCTGTGGCAGGTGCTGCTGCGGGGCTTGCGCCTAGGCTTGTCGCTGCACCTGCGGGAGTGCCGGAGAGCGCAATGCCGTGGCAGGTGTGGCCGGGGGGATAGCCTGCTGGAAAGTTTGGGCGGGCAGCTTCACACATCGCGCGGTATTGTTCGCCTCGCTGGTTGTTGAGTGCGGCTTGCTCGGCCTCGGCTTTGCGGCGGGCTTCAGCGTCGATGGCCTCTTGTTTGGCTCGCTCGGCGGTTTTGCGGCGTTGAGCGTGGCCAGCATTGGTGCGGCGACTTCTGGGGGCTTGCTGTCGAGGGTGGGCACTTTGCCATGCTTGATGCCATAGGCGGTGTACAGCTCATTGAAGTCAGCGGTGATTGCGGCATCCATGTCTTGGGCAGGCATCGAGGTGGCGCTGGTGCAGTATGTGCCGCGCTCTAAGGTTTCGCCCGCACTGCATTTGCCGCTGGTGGCCAAGCGCGATTTGGGGGCATCGCTGTAATGCGTGACGCATTCAGAAATGTCTTGGCGGTTGGTGAAGTGGCCGGTGGGGCACAGATCAATTTCGGCGGCTTTCTTCACGCGGGCGGTGATGGTTTTGTAAGCGAAGGTTTGATTCGGGCTGGGGTTGGGCTGGCTCACGCTGCCTGAGCTTTTACTGCCAGATGCGCTGGCTTTGTCTGCTTTGACTTCGCGGTAGCAATAAGCTCCAGTGTCGGTGAAGCCGCTGGGGCAGCGGCCAGTTTTGACCATTCCCTCCTTGTCGCCCTTGGAAGCAGTGCACATGCCGCGTGATTGGGTGAATCCACTGGGGCAGTTTTTGCCGTCGATGTATAGGAAGGAGGTCGATTGTGCGAAAGCAGCGCTTGGCGCGAGCCAACTGGCGGCGGCGAGGGTGATCGCGGCGAGGGCGAGTTTTTGAAAAGACATGGGTTTTATCCTGTGAGTGCGCTGAAACTGAGCGGATGGGGCAAGTGTTGCGCGGCGTAGTGATTTGCAACATCCCCAGTGCTAGGGCAGTGGCGCTGTTACTATTTCCCTAGTTCTAGGGGATTGCAAGTCACTATCAATTAAGGAGCAATCCGCGCAGGTTTTATGCCGGCTAGAGGCTTAAAAACGCTTGAAAAACTGCTCTAAAAAAGTGTGAGACGATGAAAAAACCCAGCGAATGCTGGGCTTGCTGCAAGTTGCTGGCGATCAGTCGTAAACGGCCTCTGGCACGAGATCGTTGCCGCCATACACCGTGAATCGAACGTTGTCGATGTCACTCGTGGCACCAGCGATGTTGATGCTCAGGGTGTTGCTAAAGCGTTGTTCGCTGTAGGAAGGGAAGTCGTTTGAATTGATATTGGCGCGGATGTTCACAGGCGTGTAGCTGCCGTTCAAGAGGCTGCTGGTGGAGATTTCGCCGGTGCTGAGGTTCAGGCGTGCAGCGATACCGTTGGCATCGTAATCATTGTTGATCCAAGTGGCGATTCCATTGGCGAGAACCACTTGTGGATTATTTAAGCTCGCTGCGACGTTTTGGTTTGTTGTCGTCACCCCAGAGGTGATTCTGGCGATGCGGGCGTTGAAATCGCCGAAATCCGCGCTGATGCTGCTGCCTGATGTGAAGGTGCATTCATAGCTTGCGCCGCTGGGGGTGGAGTAAGTGACTTTATGTGCTGAGTTGGCGGGTGCGGTCGTCCAAGTTGACAAAGCGGGATTGAAGGCGAAATCAATCGTGTGATTGTCCTCTGTGACGTAGCCGGTATAGCGGTCAGCGCCGTCGCCCGTTCTGCGGGAGACGGAGATTAGTGCATCGCTGCTACCCGCCAAGATGTTGGTGCGATTGACTGTTGGAACGCCCGTGGGTTGAGCGGGGTAGACGAATGTCATATCGCCATTGCTGTTGATCGCCAAAGTAGCCTGATTTGCTGGCGTGCCCAGTGAACTGGAATTGTTGTAATAGGTGCAATTGGTCAAGTTCAGCGAGATTGCGCTTGCTCCGCTGGGCACATAAATACCGGCATTGGCGATGTGGGCAGTGCTGGGTGCGGAAGGATTATTGTTGTTCGAGCTGTTGCCCTGAGTACTTGTCTCGGTGCCGCCGCCACCGCCGCCGCCACAGGCTGCAAGCAAGGCGGCTGCGCTGGCAGCTAGTAAAAATTTAAAAGTTCGGTTCATTGTTTTCTCCAGTTAAATCGCTCGTTTGGAATGAATTGAGCGAGTGGTAGAAGTGTTGCAAGATGCGGCGATTTGAAACATCCCCAGTGCTAGGGGGTGGGCGCTTTTGGCGCTCCCCTAGTTCTAGGGGATTGCAAGTCACTATCAATTGAGGAGCACTCCGCGCAGGTTTTATGCCGACTAGAGAGCCAAAATGCCTAAAAATGGATGGATTGACCTGCTGTGAAGGGATCATGTTGAGGGCGGCGTGCACAGGGGTTATTGGGGCTTGGTTAAAATTTGTCCATGACCAAAGCGCTGTCGCTTCGGCTTTTTTATGCCCTGAAGCTAGCGATGATCGAACGACTCAAGCGCCTGATGCCCAAACCCGAGACGATGGCAAATAACCGCTGGCTGCGCTGGATGGGTCCTTCGCTATTGCATCCTCGGCTTTGGCATTTGAGCCGAAGGGCGGTGGCGCTTGGCGCGGCAATTGGCGTGTTTTTGCCTTCATTACGCCGATTGCGCAGATTCCTTTATCTGCCGCTGTATCGATTGTGCTGCGAGCCAATATTCCGGCGGCAGTGGTGGCTACCTTGGTTAATACGCCGCCCACTTTTGGCCCGGTGTATTACGCCGCTTGGGTGGTGGGCTCGAAGGTGTTGGGCGAGCAGGTGGATGATAAAAATCGCCCCGATGTGCTGGTCGGCCAATCGCCTGATTTGGATCTGTCGCCGCAGGCACTTACGGGCTGGTCCAAATGGATGGTCAAGCTCCAGCAGGTGGGCAAGCCCCTGCTACTGGGGGCTTTGATATTCTCCGTGGTGTTTTCTGCCTTGGCCTATATGCTGGTGAATGGCTTTTGGCATTGGCGCGTGCGCTCTAAACGCAAGCGGCGATTGCGCTCGCGGCTTGAATAAGCGTCTTAAGTGGTACTCACCAAGCCGCGCTTAGAAGCCTCAGCCGCGGCCTGCGCCCGTGTGCGGATGCCCAGCTTACGGTAGATGGATTTGATGTTGTCGTTCACAGTGTGATACCCGATGCCTAGCTCGGAGGCGACTTGTTTGATCATGAGGCCATTGCCAATCAGGCCGAGCACTTCGACCTCGCGCCCAGTCAGGCGCACGGCGCTCTCGCGGGCTGGCGTGGAGGAGGGCGCTGGCATTTGCGAGCTAGTGACGTCGTGAACCGCTGCTGGGGCGCTCTCAGAGGCAGGCGATTGGCGAAACTGCCCCATGAGCTTGCGGGCAATGGAAGGGGAAATGGGCGGCTCGCCCAGCATGACTTTGCGCAGCGCATGCTGCATATGCTCCGCGCCATCGCCTTTGAGCACATAGCCATCAGCCCTGCGCGAAGCGCGGCGTTGGATTCTGTAGCTGCGGTGTTAGAACTGGTTGCAATCGACATGGACAGAATCTTAACCTTGTGTTGAACTTTCCTTGCAAAATCGCGCTGCCTCGGTTAATGTGTAATTCCTTTCATTTCAACCTTAGGAGAGTTTCATGACCGTTGCAAAAATTATTGAGATCAGCGCCAGCAGCAAAAAGAGCTTTGATGATGCCATTCAAGTGGGCATCGCGCGTGCCGCTGAGTCCGTGGATGATATCCAAGGCGCTTGGGTGCAAGAGCAAAAAGTG
>JAAUOI010000348.1 GCA_012036375.1 Allobrachymonas sp.
CCGGCTTGTGCCGTGGGCTGCCGCTTTTGCTCGACCGGCCATCAAGGCTTCTCACGCAATTTGACGAGTGGCGAAATCATCGCCCAGCTTTGGTTTGCCGAGCACACCATCAGAAAAGCCAAAGGCACAGAAGACCGCGTCATTTCTAACGTGGTGATGATGGGCATGGGCGAGCCGCTGCAAAACTATGGGGCCCTCGTGCCCGCGCTGCGCACCATGCTGTCTGACCACGGTTATGGCCTGTCGCGCCGCCGCGCTCACCCGTCTCGACCTCGGGCGTCGTGCCGATGATCGACAAACTCGCGCAAGATTGCCCGGTGGCGCTGGCCGTGAGCCTGCATGCACCCACCGATGTGCTGCGCGACGATCTCGTGCCGCTCAATAAGAAATACCCGTTGAGCGAATTGCTCGAAGCTTGCGAGAGGTATTTACAAGCTGCGCCGCGAGATTTCATTACCATGGAATATTGCATGCTCCAGGGCGTGAATGATTCGCCCGAGCAGGCTAGGCAACTGGCGGCTTTGGTGAAAAACGTCAAATTGCCCGTCAAATTCAATTTAATCCCTTTCAATCCCTTCCCGCAAAGCGGATTGCTGTGTTCTGCTCCAAAAACAGTAGCACGAATTTGCGAAAATCCTGCATGATGCGGGCATTGTCACCACCGTGCGCAAAACGCGCGGCGACGACATTGACGCAGCCTGTGGCCAGCTCGCTGGCGAGGTGCAAGACCGCACCGATGCCGCCGAGCGCATGGCCAAAAGGCGTGTGGTGATGATGCACAAGCAAGCTTGAACTCATCTGCCAAAGAATGGACTGACTGGAGACAACCAATGTGTGTGAGATTCAATGCGGTAATTTGGGTGCTACTGCTGGCCTTGGCAGGTTGCGCTGCCAGCCCCGAAGGTAGCAGTCAAGCGGGCAAGCCGCCCGCAGACAGCATCGTCACGGCTTCTGATGAGCCCGAAAACCGCCGCCGTGCGCGCGTGCGCTTGGAGCTGGCCAGCGGCTATTTTTCAGAAGGCAAAACCACCATCGCGCTGGATGAAATCAAGCAAGTGCTGACGCTGGACTCCAACTATGGCGAAGCATTTAATTTGCGGGGTTTGATTTACATGCGCTTGGGCGACCAACGCCAAGCCGAAGACAGCTTTCGCCGCGCCTTGCAGCTGAACAGTCGTGATGCTGACACGTTGCACAACTACGCTTGGCTGATGTGCCAGCAGCGCCGCTACTCCGAATCCATTGCGATGTTCACGCAGGCCAATGCGATTCCCCTGTATGGCGGCCAATCCAAAACCTATATGTCGCGTGGCTTATGCGAGCTGGCCGCTGGCCAGAAGGCGCAAGCAGAAACCAGCTTTGCTCGCAGCTACGAGCTCGATGCAAGCAACCCGATTTCTGGCTACAACCTGTCGCGCTTGCTCTTTGAGCGCGGAGATTTGCAGCGTGCGCAGTTTTATATTCGCCGGCTCAATAACAGTGAACTGTCCAACGCAGAAACGCTGTGGCTGGGCATGAAGGTGGAGCGGCGCATGGGCAACAGCCAAGTGGTCGAGCAATTAGCCACGCAACTGCGCCGCCGTTACCCGCAATCGAGCGAGATGAAATCATTTGAGCGAGGGGCTTTTGATGAGTGATGTAAGAGTCGCGGGCAGCGGCGACAGCGAGATGCCGATCCGCTTTGCGGACACGGCTCAAGAGGCGCTGGATGCCTCCAAAAGCGCAGGGCAAATGCTGCGCGAGGCACGCGAGGCGCATGGCTTGCATGTGGCGGCGCTGGCCGTGTCAATGAAAGTGCCGGTGAAAAAGCTTGAGGCACTGGAAGCTGATCGCTTGGAAGATTTACCCGATGCGGTGTTTGTGCGCGCGCTGGCATCAAGCGTGTGTCGTGCGCTCAAAATCGATGCAGCACCTATTTTGGCCAAATTGCCGCAGCTCAACACCCGCGTGTCTTGATCAAGCAGAAAAGGCGTGAATGTGGCCTTTCGCACCCGCCAAGATGGTCCAGCCCCCTCGGCTTTTTCTCAGATGAACCGCCCCGTCGTGATCGGTGTGATGGCGCTGCTGCTGGCTGCCATTGTCATCATGCTCTTGCCTGATTTCAAAGCTAAAACAGATGCTGTCAGTGCCTCTGCCGCATCTTCATCCTCAACTTCTGCTGCCTCTATCAACGCTACTGGTGCAACGCCTGGCAACGGCGCGGGCGTGTCGATGGGCAATCCAGTGATTGTGCCTACCACGCCTGTGGGCGGTGATACGGCTACTGCTGTGGTCGCTGCAATGAGCGGTGCAGCAGCGAATAATGCCTCGGTCACCAACTCGGCAGTGCCTAGTACGGCCAGTCTCACTGTTTCCCCCGCGCTGTCTACGCCCACAGTGGCCAGCCCCACGCTGGTGCTCACCCCAGGAGCTGCACCAGCCCCGGCTGCTGTGCCAGTTCCAGCTGATGCCTTGGTGGTGTTCACCGCCACCGGTGAGACTTGGGTGGAAGTCAAAGACAGTGGCGGCAAAATTTTGTTGCAACGCACCTTGCAAACTGGTGAAAAGGCTGGCGTGAGCCCGCCTGTGCGGGGTGAGTTAGCCGTGATCGTGGGGCGGGCGCAATCGACGCAAGTCACTGTGCGCGGCAAGGCTTTTGATCTGGTGCCCGTCTCCAGCAAAGATGCTGTGGCACGATTTCAAGTGAAATAACTGCTGTTTTTTTGGTTGCGTCCATGACCGAGCCCTGCCTGATTCCCGAGTCCATCCCCGCCCCGCGTCGCAGCCTGCAAGCGCGCATCGTGTGGGACAAGCGCGTCGTCACCGTGGGCGGCGATGCGCCCGTGCGCGTGCAAAGCATGACCAATACCGACACCGAAGACGCGATTGCCACGGCCATCCAAGTCAAAGAGTTGGCGCTGGCTGGCTCAGAAGTGGTGCGCATCACGGTCAACACGCCCGAGGCCGCAAAGCAAGTGCCCTATATCCGCGAGCAGCTCGATCGCATGGGCATTGATGTGCCACTGGTCGGCGATTTTCATTACAACGGCCATCGTTTGCTCACCGACGAGCCAGCCTGCGCCCAAGCGCTTTCTAAATACCGCATCAACCCCGGCAACGTCGGCAAGGGCGATAAAAAAGACAAGCAATTTGGCCAAATGATCGAAGCCGCGCTCAAGTGGGATAAGCCCGTGCGCATCGGGGTGAACTGGGGCAGCTTGGATCAAGATTTACTCGCCAACCTTATGGACATCAACAGCCAGCGCAAAGAGCCTTGGGGCGCCAAGCAGGTGATGTATGAAGCGCTGATCACCTCGGCGGTGGAATCCGCTGATTTGGCCGTGAGCATGGGTATGGCG
>JAAUOI010000349.1 GCA_012036375.1 Allobrachymonas sp.
CACAACCAAGGACACGCATTCATTGATTTCAAAGATCAAAACGTACGGATTTATCCTGATCTGTGTATGGCTGCGTTTATTGACACTGATGGCTATCGTATCGAGAATAAATCTGGCTTGGTGTTTCCGGGGTTAGAAACGACACCAACTTTTAATAGCCCAGAAAGCGCTAAAGGTGAGCGCAAAACGCTCACGCAGCAGCAGCACGATGATTTCGTTCTGGCGCTGGTATTGTTTCAGATTCTGAATTTTGGTATTCATCCATTTCAAGGTATACCAAGCACGACCAATAAGTCTCTGAACTTTGACATTGATGACAATATCATCAATCAAAATTACCCCTACGGCGCACGAAAGCATGCGTTGATGCTGCCCAAACAAGAAAGCGTGCACGAGAGCTGGCCTTCAAAACACAGGCTCTCTTCGAGCAGACTTTTTTGAATCCGGATCCTGCTCGAAGAGTGCTAGCGAGTGAATGGACTCGGCATCTGGATGAGTTGATTGCTCACGAGATGAGGGCGTGTGATAAATATCCTAAAGACATTGAGCATGTGCACTTTAAAGGAAAACCGTGCCACATGTGCAAGCTCTTGGATGGCAGTACAACGCAGGGCGTGAGCGGTGCTTCAGTGCGGGTATCGGTCAATGCTGTTGGCGGTGCGGCAGTGACTCAGCAAGTGGCTAGCCCGACCATTGGAGCTTCCAGTGCTCCAGTGCACGGCGTCCAGAAGTCTCAGCCTGTGAATGCATCTGCGTTGCCACCGCCAGTTAAGCGTAGCAAGCTGCGGTGGATTTTGCCGTTGATTGTAGTTTTGCTGGTGGCCCTGTTTGCGTGGTTGGCTGCAAGCAAGTCCTCAAACTATTCGTCATTGCCGCCGGCTGAGCCTACCTCACCTGCGGCTTCTGTACCCGCTCCCCCAGTGCGGCCAGAGGCTGTTTCTAACAAAATTCTGAGCAAGGAGGATTATCCTAATGCGGTTGCTGGATTTGCAGATCAGTTGACACGATTTCAGCGCCTCTCGCGTGATCAAAATGGTGAGCTTGATGCTCTGATTAAACTGAGTCGCACGGTATCCAGCCAAGAGGAATTCTTGCAAGGCTCGAAAGAGCTTTTTATGAAGCCAAGTGACGCTTGGGATATTTTGAGCAGCAAGGTATCAGTGGCCGCAGCTGGCGCGAATGTGCGGGCGATGCGATTAGATGCTCTGGCAAGAGCTGAGTATGATGTGGCAGGCGTAACGAGGCAAGTTTTAACGAACCAAGCGCTCGCAACGGAAACAATGCCAACAAGTCCAGTGTTTACAACAAATTTGGCTCACTATCTGTTGGCTGTATCGCCAGAGGATGCGTTAGCGGTTAGTGTCGCTGCAATGCATCTTCAGGCGCGTACTGGCCAACCGATACGTATCCATGCACTTGAAGTGATCGCTTCTGCGGCTATGCGAATGACAAGCGAGAACGAAAAAGCTGCGGAGTCGCTTCTGATGGCTGCCGTATGGGTTGCTCAGGATCTTGATCGCCGATGCATCCAGATGAATCGATATTCTTCGCTTTACCCTGAAATTGCAAAACGCAATAGCGACCAGCAAAAGACTTAGCACTAAAAATTTTAGTGGCAAAATGGGCGTCCTTTGGGTAGTTGCAATGGTTAAATCAACGCTACGCATCAACTATCTTGAGATTCGGGTATGAGTTCGTATCAATGCGAAGCCTGTGGCTTCATCACTAAAAATGCACTGAAGTTTTGCCCCAAGTGTCGCGGGACGAAATGGTGCACGAACGTAACTACTTCAGCAAATAGCGCTCTAGCTAACGCAATAATATCGCCGCAAACTCTAATCGCGCAGCACACCAAAGCTGCTGCTCAACCAATCGTCGCGCCTGCAAAGCCAAAGGGGCAACTGGCCATTCTGAAGCCTAGCGTGGTGGTTGGGCTTATTGCTGCTTTGATCCTCTGTACGGCTGCCATCATTAAATCCACAGAGTCAGTCGCTTCACTGCTTGCCAATAAGACTCCGCTGGATACGGAACTGTTGATTGCACAAGGGACTTACGAATCGATCCGGCAAGACAGTAAACTCCTAGCGAATGATCATCCAGATACGCAATTTGTCCAAGCTATTGGACAACGCTTGGTTGCCGCATTGCCAGCGAATAGTCGCTATAAGCAAAACTACACATTCTTTGTATTTAAAGATGATGATGTCAATGCATTCGCTGCGCCAGCAGGCTTGATAGTAGTCCACACAGGTTTACTGGATCTTATGAAGCGTAATTCGGATTTACTTGCGGCAGTTTTGGCGCATGAAATCATGCATGTGGAGCTGCGTCACGGTCTGAAGTCGATCTACCAGGATACTGCCATGTTAGCTGCTATCGCTTGGACATTTGGCGTGGCTTCGGATTTTGGCGCCATGCCTGCTTCGGCACTGATCAACACCCGCTATTCGCGCCTGCGCGAGACAGAGGCGGACGCTCTGGGAAGCCAGCTTTTGGCAGATGCAGGCTGGCCGAAGACCGCTATGCCAGCCATGCTGCGCCAATTGGCGTTAGTGAAAAGTGGCATTCGCGTTCCACAGTGGTTCAGTAGCCATCCTGATTCTGAAAAACGAGCTATAGAGCTTGAGGGCAGAAAATGATAGCTAAGCTAAAGAAGCGCTTTAAAGCTAAGCTAAGCCGTGCGCAGCGCAGACGCACGCATGTAGAAGAGCTTGCTAATCCGCCTTTTTTATCGCGTGCAAGAATATTAGCTTCTTTGAAGTTTGGGCAAATACGCGCATGGTATGGGAGCTGCAGCGGGTATTGGAGGCATTTTATCTGGGCAGTCTTAATAGGTATTGTTGTAGAGATGTGTTTGCATTGGGCGCATGATGCTGCACCTGTGAAAAATGTACAGAATTGGGTGCTAGACAAAACGCTTTACGCTTTTTCTCAGCGCGAGAAAGTGGATAGCGAAGTCAATAAGTTGCCTGTCATCATCGCCATAGACGACACAGCGTATCAATCACCAGAGTGGGGTGGAGACCGCCAGCTAGGGGTTGAGCAAATTGCCAAACTCATTGGAGTCTCGTTTGATCGTGGAGCGACACATGTGATGGTGGATTTCACGCTCGATGATGAGACGACGAGTGAAAAGCAAAAACCGCTATCGATGGCTTGGTTCGCAGCTATGGCCAATTGACAGCGAAAGGCGAAATACGGCATTTGTATGTGGCGCGTTCCGTTAGGCCCAACCGATGCACTCCTAATCGTATCGATACGGATATGCTGCGCGCCAGTATTTGGGATTCAATACCAGCATCCGACCCTGTTGCACGGCCGGGTTT
>JAAUOI010000350.1 GCA_012036375.1 Allobrachymonas sp.
CGGCATGGGATTTACGACATGAAAGTGAGCAATCAACGCGGCGAAGTGATCGCGATGTTTCGCGGCAAATCGGCGCAGATTGCCGGCACAGTATTGCCATCTGAATAAATTATCGCTTGCTTATAGCTACTATTTTCATAGCACTCCGCGCAGTATTGATGCTGGCTAAAGGTCTAAAATGCTTAAAAAACCATCATTTTCGTTAGAGCCTATCGAAACAACTTCTGTCGCCGAGCTACGCGCCTTGCAGCTCAAGCGCTTGCAATCGACGCTCGCACATGCCTATGAGAATTCACCTGTCTACCGCACTAAATTTGATGCGGCAAGAGTCAAGCCGAGTGATGTCCAAACGCTGGCGGATCTCGCGAAATTGCCGTTCACGACCAAGGCCGATTTGCGCGATGCTTACCCGTTTGGCATGTTTGCAGTACCGCGCGAGAAGATCGTTCGCATTCATGCCTCAAGCGGCACGACCGGCAAACCCACCGTTGTGGGCTACACGCAAAACGATATTGACATGTGGGCGAGTTTGGTGGCTCGCTCGATTCGTGCGGCAGGTGCGAAGCCGGGCGATATGGTGCATGTGAGCTACGGCTATGGTCTCTTCACTGGCGGCTTGGGCGCACATTACGGTGCGGAAAAACTGGGGCTCACAGTCGTACCCTTTGGCGGCGGGCAGACGCAGCGGCAAGTGCAGCTCATCATAGATTTCAAGCCCGCTGTTCTAATGGTCACGCCCAGCTACATGCTCGCGATTGCCGACGAGATGGAGCGCCAAGGCATTGATCCGCGCCAAACGAGCCTGCGCATTGGTATCTTCGGCGCAGAGCCGTGGACAAACGAGATGCGCGCAACCATTGAGCAACGCCTCAATATTCAAGCGGTGGATATTTATGGCCTCAGCGAAGTCATGGGCCCGGGCGTGGCGAGTGAATGCTACGAGACCAAAGACGGCCCCACGATTTGGGAAGATCATTTTTATCCCGAAATTATTGACCCTGAGACCGGTAAAGTCTTGCCCGAAGGTGAATTCGGCGAACTTGTCTTCACCAGCCTGACCAAAGAAGCCCTTCCCATCATTCGCTACCGCACGCGCGATCTGACGCGATTGCTCCCCGGCACAGCGCGCACCATGCGCCGCATGGAAAAAATCACTGGCCGCAGCGATGACATGATGATCGTGCGTGGCGTGAACGTCTTCCCCTCGCAAATCGAGGAGCTGATCCTGAAGCAAGAGGCGCTGTCTGCGCACTACCAATGCATTTTGAGCAAAGACGGGCATTTGGATGCGCTCACCGTGACGGTGGAAACCAAACCCGGAGTTGCTATCCATTCAGAAGCAGCCCGCGCAGCGGCTGCCTTGTTAGCACATGACATCAAGACTTATATCGGCTCTTCGGCGCTGATTGAACTGCGAGCCGAAGGCGGCGTAGAGCGCAGCATGGGCAAGGCCAAGCGAGTGGTGGATTTGCGGAAAAAATAGCTGGATTCTGTGGTTTCAGCGTTTCAACCGAAACGGCTCTTCAAAGTCCAGAAAATCGTTTTCCACCAGCGCATCGGTAATCCAGTCCTTCACACCCGGCGCGTTGCGGATTGCTTCGATGTAGGCCAAGATGTGTGGGTTCTTGGTGAGCGCATAGGTATGAAAGCGCATGCAGACGGGCGCAAAGTAAGCATCTGCAATCGTGAAACGCTGGCCGAATAAATAGGGGCCGCCGTGCGCGGCCAGCAGCTCGCTCCAAATCGTCTCAATGCGGCGCACATCAGCGGCCACGCCAGGCTTGTCGCGCAGCGCCAGAGCGCCAGCTTCTGGCAAATGCGCTTCAATGTTCATCATGCAAGCGCCGCGAAGGTTGGTGAAGCCGCTGTGCATCTCGGCGCAAATGCTACGAGCGCGGGCGCGCTGGGCTTGATCGGTTGGCCACAGTTGCTTTTCGGGGAAGCTCTCGGCGGCGTATTCGGCGATGGCCAGCGTATCCCAAACCGTCAAATCGCCATCGACCAAGACGGGCACTTTGCCGACGGGGCTGACCTTGTTGATCGCTTGCCGAAACTGCGAATTGGCATCGAAGCTATCGAAGCGCAGCTTGATCTCTTCAAATGCGATGCCCGCGTTTTTGAGCATCACCCAAGGGCGCATGCTCCAAGAGGAATAGTTTTTGTTGCCGATGTAGAGTTTCATGATCTGTCCTTTGCAAGCGCAATGTTTGCACGGTTTGCATCTGGGATTGATGCAGAAAACCTCTGTTTTTGATGCGCAGTTCTAGCGCGACGCATGCTTTCTGTACGCATCGAGCACGCTGGCAGGCTTCAAATAACGCGGCGCAATCGCTTCGATGCTGGAAGGCTCAATACCCAACTCTTTCAAGCCGGGCAGCTTGCCGCTGGCCACATTGGGCGATTGCATGGAAGCTAAATTGTCGCGGCTCATGAGCGTGGGGCCGGGGAGTTTTTCCATCACAAAAGCCTGCATTTGGGCCATCGCTTTGGGCAGCGCGATGATCGGGCGCTCTGCGCCCACGCAGCGACCAGCCAGCGCCACCAGATCACGCAGGGAATAGGTCGCAGGGCCTGCAATTTCAAAGGTTTTAGGCACTTCGCCGGCATAGATACTGCGCGGAGTGCTATTGATTTGATAGTTGCTCGATACTGCGTTGACAGTTGCTTGCGCCACATCTTCCACCCAAACCGGCTGAAACTGTGCATCAGCGCAGGCCAGCGGCATCACGGGAAACGCTTGCTGCAACTGTGCAAACGTGTTGAGTAATTTATCGCCTTCGCCAAACACCACGCTCGGACGAAGGATGGTGACGTCGAGGCCAGATTCGGCAAACACCTGCTCGCCGCGCCCTTTGCTGCGCAGGTATTGCGAAGGCGCATCTGGCGCAGCGCCCAAGCTACTCATTTGCACGATGCGCGAGATGCCAGTGGCCTTGCAAGCGGCGATGATGCTTTGCGGCAGCGCCACATGCACGCGCTCGAACTCAGCTTCTGAGCCATGCAAAATCGCCACAAGATTGATGAGCAGATCATGCCCTGCGCAAGCCTCTTTGAGCTGCTGCGCAGCATGCACATTGCATCGAATGGGCTGCAAACGCGGCAGCATTTGAATCGCGCGAGCGTTTTCTAGCTTGCGCGTCGGCACAGTGACTTCATGGCCAGCGCGGATGAGTTTTTCACAGATATGACGGCCGATGAAACCTGTGCGCCTAGATGATGATTTTCATTGCTAAGGTTTTCAATGTAACGCGAAAAACGCGAAAGTGGACATGCAAAAATCGCGAAAAAAGACGGTCTTTTTTGCGATTTTTGCGTTATTTCGC
>JAAUOI010000351.1 GCA_012036375.1 Allobrachymonas sp.
GAAATTCAAAAATGCGGACGAAAACGGCTTCGATTCTGTCGATTCACGCTGCTGATCTAATCAATTGATTCCTTGGTTTTTTCGCGTCTTTCGCGTCACTTTCGCGAATTTCGCGTCCGGCTGTTGGGTATTCGATATTTTCAATGCAGCCTACAAAGCATCCAAATCACTGAGCATCTCCCCCGCTCGCTCACGCACCTGCGAGCGCTCTGCATCGCTCATGCGCTGCAGGTTTTTCACCATCAGTGCCGTGCGCGGATTGCCGGAAAATTCTTTCTCATGTGCATCTAAAAAATTCCAATACAGCGTCGTCATCGGGCAGGCATCCGCGCCGGATCGAGATTCGGGAGAATACTTGCAGCCTTGGCAGTAGTTGCTCATGCGCTTGACGTAAGCGCCACTGGCCACATAGGGCTTGCTCGTGAAGCGCCCGCCGTTGGCAAAGAGGGCCATGCCCGCCACATTGGGCAGCTCCACCCATTCCACCGCATCGACATACACCGCCAGATACCAATCGCACAGCGCTTGCGGCAAGATTTGCGCCGTCACGCCAAACATGCCGGTGATCATGAGGCGCTGGATGTGGTGTGAATAGCCGTTGGCCAGTGTTTGATTGATGCTGTTTTTCATGCAGTTCATCTGGGTGTTGCCCGTCCAATACCATTTTGGGAGCGCGTTTTGATGGCCGTAGAAATTGTCTGATTTCAGCTTGGGCATATCCAAAAAATACACGCCGCGCATGAACTCGCGCCAGCCGAGAATTTGGCGAATGAAGCCTTCGGCGCTGGGCAGATCGACCTTGCCTTCCCGGTAGCATTGCTCTGCGGCTTGAATCACCTCCAGCGGATGGAGCAGCTTTAAATTCAGCGAGGAAGACAGCAGCGAATGCCAGCCAAAATCAAGGTTCGTCCACATCGCATCTTGGTGCGGGCCGAAGTGTCGCAAGCGATTTTTGATGAAATCATGCAGGGCAATGAGCGCCTCATCGCGTGTGACGGGCCAATTGAAACGCGATAAATCACCCGGGTGATCAGCGAACTCTTGTTCAACGAGGCTCAAAACCTCTTTCGTGATGGCGCTGTGTTGGTAGGCAATCGGTTGCGGCACGTTTTGCGGCCCGGCCTTACCAAACGCCTTGCGATTGTCTGCATCAAAATTCCATTGGCCGCCGATGGGTTCGTCGGCATCCATCAACACTTTGTATTTCTTGCGCATCACGCGGTAGAAGAATTCCATACGCAAGCTCGCGCTCTTGCCTGCCCACTTTCTGAATTCGGGCAGGCTGCATAAGAAATGCGTGTCGTCATGCCATTGAAGCGTAATTTTTAAGCCTTTTCGGCGGTTGGCCGGCATAGAATCTGCGCGGAGTGCTATGGAATTTATAGTATTTTCGAGCTGCTGCCGAACGCGCATATCACCCGGTTCGACGCAGCACACAGCTTGCGGCGCATGCTCGGAAAGCACAGCTTGCAAGCCGGCTGACAAGCTTGCGTCGCACTGCACATCAAGCTGCCGATAGATCACTGGCCAGCCACGCAATTCCAAGGCGGCTGCAAAATGCCGCATCGCCGACAGGAAGAGCGCGGTGCGAATTTTGCTGCTCCACACATGGGAGGACTCTTCGCGCGCTTCAATCATCAGCACCGCATCTTGCGCGGGATCAAAGCCCTCAAACGCGCTGGATTGCGCATCTAGCTGGTCACCCAAAATGAGGATGAGGCGACGAAGTTTCTTTGGAATCATCATGGCTTGATTGTGCGAGCATTGCAAAGCCAGTGCAGTGTGCTGGGACATGCACGGGGCATGCTACATTGCCCGCGATGAGTTCACCTGAGTCCAATACGTTGCCCGCAAAAGAGGCTGTTTTCGCCTACATCGCGTTGGGCGCAAATTTAGGCAATCCAGTGCACAACATTCGCCAAGCGCGAACGCTAATAGCTGCCTTGCCGCAAACGCAGATTGTGGCCAGCTCGTCGCTGTATCGCAGCGCACCAGTGGACAGCTCGGGGCCTGATTACATCAATGCGGTCTTGAAGCTCTCTACCGCACTGCCGGCTTACACGCTACTTGTGAAGTTGCAAAATCTAGAGCAATCCGCTGGCCGCAGACGCCCTTTCCCCAATGCACCACGCACTCTGGATTTGGACATTTTGCTCTATGGTGATGCGCAGATCAGTAGCGAACGCCTCACGGTTCCACATCCGCGCATGATGCAACGCGCATTTGTGTTGCGGCCTTTGCACGAGATCGCGCCTGAGCAAGTGAGCGATGCGCAGCTGGCTGCTGTGCAAGACCAAGCCATCACGCAGCTGGGCGCTTGAGCACGCCCGTCGAGAGCGCTGTGCCCAGCACGATCACTGCGCCGCAGACGATCATGGTGAGCGTGATCGCCTCACTCAGCAGCAGCGCGCCATAAGCCACGCCAAAGACGGGAATCAGGAACGTGACCGCCACCGCCCGCGCGGGGCCGGCGCGCTCGATGATGCGGAAATACATAACGTAGGCCACTGCCGTGCAAAAGAAGGCAAGCAGTGCAATCGCCAGCCACGCCTTCGCGCCGGGCATCTGTGCGGGCAGGGTGGACAGGCCGGGAATCGCCAGCAGCAGTGCCGCGCCGATTTGGCTGCCGGTGGCGCTGGCCAGTGGCGGCACGCCTTGGAGATATTTTTTCGTGTAACTCGCGGCAATGCCGTAGCACAGCGTGGCCGTGAGCGCGGCCAAGACGGCCCAACCCGCCGAGTCAAACAAGCCACCTGAGATGGCGGCGTCGGGCTTAAAACTCGCCTTGCCCCAAGCCAGTGCGGCGACACCTGCAAAACCAATGATGAGCCCGAGGATGCGTAGGGCAGCGGGCTTATCGCGCAGCCAGATCCACGCAACCAGTGCGCCCCATAGCGGCGTGGTGGCATTCAAGATGGAAGTCAGGCCGGTGGTGATGTGCAGCACGGCAAAGCCGAAGAGAGCGAAGGGAATGCCGCTGTTGAGCATGCCGACGATGAGGATGGGTTTGTAATTCTTCTTGAGCGCATCCAATTGGCCACGCCAAATCAACAATGGCAGCAGGAAGACCGAGGCGAGCAACACGCGCAGGAAGGCGGTGAGGAAAGGGCCAAAATCTGCAGCGCCGAGCTTCATGAGGAGGAATGAGGCACCCCAGATGGCGGCTAGGAGGATGAATTCGAGGGCGATGGGCATGGGTTGCATGATGGGGGTCTAGGTAACGCGAAAAGCGCGAAAAGGGCGCGAAAACCGCGAAAAAAGAAAAAGTCAGAAATGTGATGAAGAGAACAGCTAAAATTGTGGACGATCGGTG
>JAAUOI010000352.1 GCA_012036375.1 Allobrachymonas sp.
TGTTGCGCCGAACACTCGCGTTCTCATTTTGGGCAGCTTCCCCGGCGTGAAATCCTTAGAGACCCAGCAGTACTACGGCCATCCACAAAATAACTTCTGGAAACTCATTTTTTCCATCATTTTTAAAGATATTTCGACCTCTCGCCGGCAAGAAATATGCGCGGGCAGCTATGAATTTCGTAGCACTCTGTTACTCAAGCATGGCGTAGGCTGCTGGGATGTCTACGCCAGTTGCGAACGCGAAGGCTCGCTCGATTCAGCAATCCGCAACGCCCAGCTCAATGATCTCGCCAGCTTGAATAAACTCTGCCCAGCGCTGCAAGCCATTGCCCACAATGGTGGCGAAAGCTATGCCCACGCCAAGCACACCCAAGCCCTTGGCCTACCCGTCTACAAACTCCCCTCTAGTAGCCCCGCCAATGCCTCTTGGAGCTTTGAGCGCAAGCTCGCTGCTTGGCATGCTGCGCTTTCTCCACATCTGAATACATCATGAAAAGAACCCAACTCCCCGTTGTGAATATGTCCGAGATGGGCGGCATTCGCTATCTTCACCTCGGCACAGAATGGGTGCAAGGCAGCATGTTGATCGACAAGCCGTTTCAAATTGAACTGGAATATGTGCAGCGCATGATGGCTTGGCTGCTGTTTTTTGATCCGCTCACCGTGAAGAAACGCCATGCTCTACAACTAGGCTTGGGCTCTGGTGCGATCACGAAATCTTGCTACAAGACGTTGAAGATGAACACCACCGTGCTGGAGATCAATCCCGCCGTGGTGGCTGCTTGCCAGCATTGGTTCAAGCTGCCGCCACAAGATAAGCGCCTGCACATTATCCTAGGCGATGCCATGAAGACGCTCACAAATTGGGAGCACTCTGCGCAGGAAATACGCCGGCTAGATGCCAAATTAGCTTCAAATTTCATTGATTGTGCCCAAGTGGATTTGTACGACCATGAAGCAGCCGCGCCCGTGCTCGACAGCGCTGATTTTTATCGCGCCGTGCGCGATACGCTCACGGACGAGGGCATCATGACGGTGAATCTCTTTGGCCGCAGCTCAAGCTTTGACAAGAGCCTTGCGCAGATCAGTGCAGCTTTTGGTGAAGATGCGGTGTGGAGCTTTAAACCCACCAAAGAGGGCAATACCGTGATCCTCGCGCAGCGCACGCCTTCGCGCCCGAAACGCGATTTGCTGGCCGCACGCGCCGAGCAGATTGAGGCGATGTTTGAGCTGCCTGCGCGTAAGTGGCTGCGCCTCTTGAAGCCACTGGTGAAGTAGCGCCTAAATAGTTGCTAACATGCGCTTATGAACGCCGTCGTATCCCCCAAAAAGCCTGCTGCCATCGCCCACAGGGGGCCGCTTGATTGGCGGCATATCGTGCAGTGGCTGCAAGCCGATGGCGTGATCTCGCTGCAAGAGGCCAAGCGCACCGTGGATCGCTGCTCCAAAGCAGAAAGTGCGCAGCATCCGCTGGTGCGCCTCGCGGCAGTGGCGATCACAAGGGCCTCTGACAGCAAACCGCTCGATATTGAAGATCTCACGCAGTTCCTTGCGCTCAAAGCGGGTGCAGATTATTTCCGCATTGACCCGCTCAAAGTGGATGTGGGCAAAGTGGCCGAGACGATGAGCGCCACCTATGCCGAGCGGCATGGCATCTTGCCGGTGCAAGTGCTGCCCAGCCAAGTGGTCATTGCCACCAGCCAGCCCTTCGTCACCGATTGGGTCGATGAAGTGGAGCGCCAATCCAAGCGCAGCGTGCGCGTGGTCGTAGCCAGTCCGCAAGATATTCACAAATTCACCGCTGAGTTTTTTGCGCTGGCGAAATCGGTGCGCAACGTCACCCGAGCAGGCGGCAACGCAGGCGGTGCAAGCTTTGAGCAACTAGTCGAGCTCGGCAAAACCAATAAGCAGCTCGATGCGAACGATCAAGGCGTGGTGCAGGTGGTCGATTGGCTTTGGCAGTATGCGTTTGACCAACGCGCCAGTGATATTCACTTAGAGCCGCGCCGCGAGCAAGGCGTGATTCGCTTTCGGATTGATGGCGTGTTGCATGCGGTGTACCAAGTTCCGCTGTCTGTGATGAACGCGATGGTCGCGCGCATCAAATTGCTGGGGCGCATGGATGTGGTGGAGAAGCGCCGCCCGCTGGATGGCCGCATCAAGACGAAGAATCCGCGTGGCGATGAGGTGGAGATGCGCCTTTCAACGCTCCCCACCGCTTTTGGCGAAAAATGGTGATGCGCATTTTTGATCCCGATAACGCCGTGAAAGATTTAGAAGGCTTGGGCTTTGCCGATCACGATGCCAAGCGCTGGGAAGAACTCGTCAAGCGCCCCTACGGCATCGTGCTCGTCACAGGCCCCACAGGTTCGGGCAAAACCACCACGCTGTATTCCACGCTCAAGCGCTTGGCCACCGAAGAGGTCAACGTCAGTACGGTGGAAGACCCGATTGAAATGATCGAGCCCGCGTTCAACCAAACACAGGTGCAGCATCAGCTCGATTTCGGTTTCGCAGAAGGTCTGCGCGCCCTCATGCGGCAAGACCCCGACATCATCATGGTCGGCGAAATTCGAGATTTAGAAACGGCAGAGATGGCTGTGCAAGCCGCGCTCACTGGGCATTTGGTGTTCAGCACACTTCACACCAACGATGCGCCCAGCGCCGTCGCCCGCCTGATGGAGTTGGGCATCCCGCCCTATTTGATTAACGCCACCGTGCTCGGTGTGCTCGCGCAGCGTTTGGTTCGCACGCTTTGCGATCAATGCAAGCAACCTATCGAGAATGCCTCACCCGAGGCGATCAACGATCTCATCAAACCTTGGAAGATCAACGCAGGCTACAAGCCCTACAAACCAGTAGGCTGCGTCGATTGCCGCATGACCGGCTACCGTGGCCGCATGGGCGTGTATGAGCTGCTCACCATCAGCGAAAACTTCAAAGCCTTGGTCAACAAAGAAGCCGACATGCACGCCACCCGCAAACAAGGCATTTCAGACGGCATGCGCCCCTTGCGCCTAGCCGCCGCGCTGCGCGTGGCCGATGGCATGACGACGATGGAGGAGGTGTTGACTTCAACACCGTTGATGGGTTAATCGTGGCGAGTTAAGCCAAATCAAGCCGCGTACAAATCTCCGTCACAGTCGCTGCTTGATTCATCGAATAAAAATGCAAGCCCGGCACGCCGCCGTTGCGCAGCTGGTCGCATAAATCGGTGATCACATCTAGGCCGAAGGCTTTGATGGAGGCTGTATCGTCGCCGAAGGATTGCAAGCGCGTGCGAATCCAGCGGGGGATTTCTGCGCC
>JAAUOI010000057.1 GCA_012036375.1 Allobrachymonas sp.
GGAAATCCGCAAAAACCCCCAAGTCTGGCGCACGAAGTTGAAATCGTCACCAGACTTTTTGTGCAATTTGTTCAAGCAAATCATGGGTTTACGTCGATTTGGTGTGATAACGTTGGGACACTACTGAGCTGCAATAAAATTATTTTTTCAATGTGAAATACCCAGCCACAATACGCGTGGTTATGGTAGTCGCGCATAAAGCTGCAAATCCATAAGCGATTTCAGCAAACCACTCAGGCCAGATGCACATGGCGATGAAGGCGATCAAGGTTTCGGTGCCTTCAGTCAAGCCGCCTAGAAAGTAAAACGACTTGCCCGGATAAGCCATGCTCGTGATGCCTCGCTTGGCAGCCAGTGCAGCAAACGCCAAAAAGCTCGATCCTGTGCCGATAAATGCCGCGAGTAATACCGCAGCAGGCAAGGCGCGAGCGAGTGGATCGGCAACGGCAAAAGCCAACACAATGCCGGCGTAAAACAAGAAATCCAGTGTGATGTCCAAAAATCCGCCCGCATCGGTCGGCTGCGTGAGGCGTGCCACCGCGCCATCGAGTGCATCGCAGATTCTTGAGGCTAATAGCAGGATAGCCGCCATAGAATATGCGTGGAATGCTATGCTAATCATAGCGAATAGCCCGAGGCCAAATGCGATGAGCGTGATGTGATCCGCCTTTAAGCCTACATTAACAGCCGCCCGCGCCACGCCAGAAATGGCGCGTTGAATGAAGGGCGTGATGTGGCGATCCAGCATATTGATTGGTGAGGTTGGTTTCAGCCACTCAATTGCCAAGGATTGATCAACTCGATGCCCGCGCCCAAAAAATCTCGCGTGTTGCGCGTCGCCAAAACATAGCCGTGCGCAAGCGCAGTGGCGGCGATGGCGGCATCTGGGAAATCAATGTCGTTACCCGCAGCGCGGGCAGTCGAGGTGACTTGCGCAATCTGGCTGGCGACGATCAAATCCACATGGAGCACGCGCCCGTCAAAGGCAGGAATCACGCGTTGGGCCAGAATATTTTGCAGTTGTAATTTACGTTTGCTATCGGGCAATAAGGCCGCACCCGTTAAAAGTTCGGCGGCTGTGATGCTGCTGATATACACGGCGCTGGGCTCTAAGGATTGAAGCCAAGCCATGACGTTTTCATCGGGCTCAGGCTTCATGCTCTCTGAGACGATGTTGGTGTCCAAAACGATCATGAGATAGCCTTATTCACTGAAATCCGCGCCAGTGAAGGGGCGTTTGCTGCGCGAGGGTAGCCACGCTTTGCCTTGTGTGATTTTTTCAAGCTCCAGGCCGGCTTGTCTGAGCTGATCAAGCCAATGCGGCTGTTGCTTGGCCAAAGTGCTTTGCAAAATCTCGCGCACTTCCGCCTCCGCACTACGCCCATGTGCAGCGGCTCGCATCTTGAGCGAATGATGCAATTGATCGGGAACTCTTCGGATGGTCAAGGTGTGCATGGTGAATCCCTCCAAATTGCTAGCAAATATTCATAATGCTAGCATATTACAACGCACTTGTTAAGCCGTTGGAAACTGAATCACATCTGCTGGGTTGGCTATATCTGCTGCATCATGCGTCACGAGCAGGGTGGGCAATTGCAAGCGGCGGGCGTGCTCGAAGACGAGGTCTCGAAATTGCTGGCGGAGCGCGGCATCGAGTTTTGAGAAGGGCTCATCGAGCAAGAGGGCTTGCGGCTTGGCCAGCAGTGTGCGCATGAGGGAGACGCGGGCGCGTTGGCCGCCGGAGAGAGTGAGCGGGCTGCGGCCTGCCATGGTTTGGAAACCTAATTCTTCTAACGCCGTATCGGCTTGTGCGGTGCGCTCGGCTGGCGAGCCAGGCGGGACGGCAAAGAGCAAGTTCTCGCGCACGCTCATGTGAGCGAAAAGCAGATCGTCTTGAAATAGCAGCCCGATTTTGCGGGCGCTGGTGGGCAAATGATCGACTTTTGCCTCATTGAGATGAATCTCAAGTTGAGCTGAGATGCCCTCGATTGGTAAGCCAGCGATGGCTGCCAGTAGAGAAGATTTGCCGCAGCCGCTCGACCCCATGAGCGTGATGATTTGGCCTTGGGCGCAATCGAGAGAGAAGTCTTTGAGCAGTATGCGCTCTGATGCTCCTGCACCGATGCTTAAATTGTGAACTTGTATGCGCAGACTCATGAGGCTTCAGTGTATGAATTTTCTCGGGCGCCCCGCCCAAGCCGCCAGCGCGAAGACGCAAGCGGGCAGCAGCCATTGCAGCCAAGCATAGGCGGCCACCAAGGAGCGCTGGCCACCCGAAGAGAGCGTCACGGCCTCCGTGGTCACGGTGCTCCAGCGGCCTTCGCCGACATACATGGTGGGCAAAAACTGCGCGACGCTCACTGCAAAGCCGACGGCGAATGTGGCCAGCAAACTTTGCCGCAGCAGCGGCCATTTCACCTCAAGCAAATATTGCCAACGGCTCTTGCCCAAAGCCGCACTGATATGTGCATAGCGCGGATCAAAGGCTTGATAGGCCGGCGAGAGCGCAATCAAGCTGTAGGGCAACACAGCCAGCAGATGCGCGAGCAACACGCCCGTGAACTGCCCCGTGAGTTGCGCATCAAGTGCCAAGCGATGCAGGCCAACCACCCAAAGCACGCCGGGTAGCAAAAGCGGCAGATAAAGCAGCCTGCGAAGCGCTGCATCCCAGCTCGGCGGCGCTGTTTCTAGCCATGCGACTGACCAGATGAGCCCGAGAGCAGAGCTGGTCACAGCGAGCACCAGAGTAATGCCGATGCTGCGACTGCTACCCGCCACTGAGTGCCATGCTTCCCAGCTCAGGCTTTCAGGGAAAAACTGTGGAAACGGCCACACGCCCGATATGCTACCTACAGCGAGTGCGAGCAACACTGCGCCATACACGCAGAGCAGGCTACCCCAAGCAAATTGTCCTGCGCTCGGAGCGTTAGCTTCACGAGCATCCGAGCCATGCAAACCTTGAGCAACCTTGCCGCGCCGCATGATGAGCGCCCAAGTTAAACCGGCACACACCGCAACCATCGCCGTCAGCAACCAGCCTGCAGCCGCGCCAACGGCATTCGTCGCTTCCTCACTGTCTTGCAGCCAATTCCAAGTCCGCACAGACAGCGTGGCCGGACTGCCGGGGCCCGCGATCAGCGCCGCATCAACAACAGTCAGGCCGTAAGCCAAAACCGCAAGCAGCGGCCAGAGCAAACGAACGCGAAGCTGTGGCCACACCACTTGCCAAAACGCCTCCACACGGCTGTAGCCCAAAGTTTGCGCCGCCTGCGATTCGCGCAACCAACGCGCCGCTGCATCATCGCGCTGCAATTGCGTTGCCGCTGCCCAGAGCAGAAACGGCACTTCTTTGAACAAGAGCATGGCAATCAGCCCGAGGCCATACGCATCTTGCGAGGTGGCGATCTGCGGCGGCTGCGCAAAACCTGTGAGCCACGGAGAAAATGCTCGCAATATCCAACCGCTAGGCGCGAGCAAAAACACAAGACCCACAGCAAACGCCGCATGCGGCACAGCCAGCAACCAGCCGAGCTTATGCACCACAGCCGCCCACCAAGGTTTGCCGAATGCTTGAGAAAGCAGCCAAGCCGTGAGCCACCATGCGAGCAAGGTAGAGGCTAAACCCGTCCACAGCGTCATCGCCAGCGCGGAGGTAATGTTAGGCGCTTGAAAAAGCTCATTCCAAGCATCAAATCGGCCAATAGCCGGCAAAATATATGCGCTGACTGCTATTAAAAGTGAAGCAATAGGTAGCGCTAATATCGCGCTAACAATCGACTGCTTGGTAGATTTTTTCAACACGACAAATGATTAACACGGAAGTTTTGGAGGAGCACGGAAGCCACAGAAGATACAAGTTTTTCTTTTCTGTGACTTCCGTGTCGTTTCAGTGAATTCCGTGTTCTATGAATGAGCGAGCCAAAACTTACGCACCGTAGCGGCGCAGCCATTCCTTCTCCATCGGATCGACCCAACTGCCATGTGGCTCAGGGATCACAGGAGCGAATTTGTCGAGCTGACCGGGGGCGCGTGCGGTGTTGAAAAGCGCCGCATCTTGTGGGCTCATTTTGGCGGGCGAGAGCACGGTCGGGTCGCCCCAGACTTTGATGTCGCCTTTGCGGGCTTGCGCTGCGGGCGAGAGCAAAAAGTTTGCCACCACTTGGGATGCTTCTTTGACCTTGCTGTTGTACGGTATGGCCAAGAAATGTGTATTGCCAATCGTGCCGGTATCAAATTGATAGCTGGTCACGCTTGCTGGAAGCCGGCCAGCGGCGATTTCGTTGGCTGCTTCATTGGGGTTGAAGGTGATCGCCAAAGCCAGCTCGCCATCGGCCATCATCTGGCGAATCGCGGCGGCGTTGGCGGGGAATTGCTTGCCATTGCGCCACAAATGGGGGTGCAGGGCATCGAGGTGTTTCCACAGCGGCTCGGTGACTTTGGCAAAACTCGCTGCGTCGTGCGGCTTATAGAGCGCAGAGCGATCGGGCGTGAGATCCATCAAGATTTGCTTGAGGAAGGTGGTGCCGTGGAAGTTGGGCGGCTTGGAATACGTGACGCGGCCGGGTTGGCTTTGGCAAATTCGAGCAGTGCGGCGGTGGAGCGGCGGCGGGTTCGGGGTTTTGGCGCGGTCGGCAAAGAACGTGAATTGCGCCATGCCCCAAGGCGCTTCTAGGCCTTGCACAGGCTCTGCGAAATCAATGCGCGTGGTCGGCTTGCCTTCCACATCTACGAATTTAAAGCTGGGCAAGCTCTCTGCCCATGGGCCAAAGAGCATGGCCTCGCGCTTCATAGCGAGGAAGTTTTCGCCATTGATCCACACGAGATCGACTGAGCCATCCGTATTACGGCCTGCCGCTTTCTCGTTGCGCACGCGCTTGACGACATCGGCGGTGTCTGTGACTTTGACATGCTCAAGCTTGATGCCAAATTGCTTTTGCACCTCTTCGCCCGCCCAAGCAAGGTAGGCATTGATGCGCTCGCTGCCGCCCCAAGCGTTCATCACCACGGTTTGGCCACGCGCTTTGCGCTCGATCACTGCCCAGCCTGATTGAGCAAAGGCGAGCGGCGCGGAGGCCAGCAATGCTGTGCCCAAAGTGTTGCGAGAAAACTGGCGGCGATTCAAGATCATGATGAAGGAAAAGTTGAAGAAAAAATGAGTCGTATCAAATGCGTGAATCTTACTCAGGAATGCTGTGCAAACTGGCAAAAAGATCGTTAAAAATCGCATCGCGTTGAATGGCATAGGCTTCGCGCATCGGGTGTGCATCATCGCGCGGCTGCCAGAGGAGATTGTTGTCAAGAATGGGGGTGTTCACAAGATGCGTTGACACCCAATCAGGATTGAGCAGCCACGCGAAGTTGATCAAATCCCAGATCACCCAGCTATGCGATGCTGCTGCTGGCCCACCCGTCACAGCCCACAGAGGATTGCTCGTGAAAAGCGTATGCAAATATGCACCCATCGCGCCATACGGCAACACATAGCGCTCCACCTCAGCCAAAGACAATCGCAATTGCGCACCCACATGGTAGCCCGGCAAATACACCATTGGCACGCCGCTGTCATAGAGCCATTGGCTGGCGAACACATCTTGCTCTAGGTTGAACGACTGGTTCACATGCGGTGCATGAGAAGGGAAAGCGCTCGTCCACACCACGACGATCTTGCTTGCAATCTCGGGCGCGAGGAGCAGGGCGCTGGCCACATTGGTGGCGCAACCAATCGCCACGACGTACAAAGGCGCATCGGGCGGCATGGCCAGCGCGGTGGCAATCAAATGATCGGTTGCATCGCTTTGAATCGGCTCTTGCAGAGAGCGCAGGTAGCTGGGGCTGCCTTTGAAGGTGGGAATAGTTTGCTGGATGCCGAGCAGCTTTTGCACCTTCAAGATTTCATCGAAACTACGCAGCATGCCAATTTCAGGCGAGTTAAACGGCGGTGCATCGGGCGCGGCATGTGGATACAGCGCTCGCCTGTGTGCGAAGGAAAAGGGCGTGGCGTAGATGCCGTGAATCTTCAAGCGATCTTGCCGGCGCAATGCCCAAGCAAGGGCGAATTGATCGTCGATCTCGTTGGCAGCATCGGTGTCGATGACGATGTTGATTTTTCCCTTCGGCAAAACCAAGCGCTGGTGATAGAAATCTTGCGGAAAAGTTGCGCGTAAAGGCTGGCTCATATTCATGAATGTCTTTCGTGCACAGGAGCGGCATGCATGGCTTGCCAGCGCTTCCAATCGGCTGGTTCATCAACGTCCCAAAGCGCGGGCAGCAGCGCCACGCTGGCGTTGACTGCTTTCAAACGCTCCAAGCTTTGAGAAAGCACAGCGCTCGTGCTCCAAATGATGTTGCTGAAGACTTCGGGGATGAGTTTTCGCAGGCCAATCAACACATAACCGCCATCTTCTGCGGGAATGAAGCATGCATCATGGCTTTGCAAGCTGCGCGCTGCTTCCTGCAAATGACCTGGCGAGAGCAGGGCGCAATCGGTGCCGATGATGAGCAGGGGCGGCGCATTTGCTTGCGAGAAATGCACCTGTGCGCACCGCAACATGCGAACGCCCAAATCACCTTCGGGCTGCGCTTGGGTGTGAATATTGAACTGTTTTTGCAAAGCACGGAAATGGCGATGCTGTGTATTAGGGGCGCACCAGAGCGTGAGCTTACCGACCTGCGCTTGGTTTGTAGTGTGCAAGGTTTGAAGGATGAACCGGCGCTGCGCTCGCGCTGCTTCAGTAGCCCCTAACGCAGGGATCAAGCGCGTTTTGGCTAAGCCCGCCACGGGTGCTTTGGCGAGAACGGCAACGCTTGCTTGCACGATAGGCGGCGCAGCGCGATAGCCGTATTGCAGCGCTAAGTCCGCAGGCTTTGCGCCCAAAAATAAGCCAAGCGCAGCCGCCACATGAGAAAAATCGTTTTGAGCACGCCATTTTTTGCCATTTGCGAGCAGAGGTGGTCACGCGCTCTTTCAAGCAAGCGGGGCGCGAGAGTTTGAGCAGGCGGCTTGATAGCTCAATGTCTTCCATCAAGGCTTGGTTGGGAAATCCGCCCACGGATTCAAACGCATCCCAGCGCACAAACATCGCCTGATCGCCCGTGGCAATGCCTGAAAAACGCGAGCGCAGATTCATCATCGACTCAATCATGCGAAAGGCAGATTGCGGCGCATCCAATTGCACATCAAATCGCCCCCAGTGACTTGATCGAAGAGCGCTATCAATCAAACGCAAAGCATTAGGTGGTAACTGGGTATCTGCATGCAAAAAAAGCAAAGCTTTGGCGGGCGGCAAGCGGATATCGAATGCGCCGGCGTTCATTTGCTGCGCACGGCCGGGAGCACTGCTGATCACGCGATCTGCCCAAGGCTGCGCTCGCGCCCAGCTTTCATCCGTGCTGCCGCCATCGACCACGATGAGTTGCGCACCTTGTTTGCGCAGAGCTTGCAAAGCGATGAGTCGCGCAGTCAAGCCCGCGCCTTCGTTGAGCACGGGCATCACATGCGCATCACGTGCATGGGCAGGAGGGCGGCGGCAGAGTTCACGAGCGATGCAAGTGTTTTTCGAGTGCTTCAAATTCGGCAAGCACCCAATTCACGCCGCTCTCGCTCAGGTAATGATCCACTCGCTCGCGCACATGCGCTGCCAAAGTGGACTCCACGTTTTGCGCTGACCAATCTTCGCCATCTTGCGAGGCACTTTTACCCGCTTGAGAGGCTACTCGCCATTTTGCGCACCATGTGATTGACCACAGCCACATCGCGCGGCGCAGCGGCAAATGCCAGTG
Source organism: Allobrachymonas sp. (assembly GCA_012036375.1). Taxonomy (GTDB): domain Bacteria; phylum Pseudomonadota; class Gammaproteobacteria; order Burkholderiales; family Burkholderiaceae_C; genus JANMDU01. The sequence continues at coordinate 7,780 of JAAUOI010000057.1, forward strand.
TTTTGCGTCTTGCGAAAGTGTTGCGTCCACCTGAGGCTCCCAAGTGCGATACATGTCCTCTACGTCGCCCAAGGTCAAGACGGTGTGTGAATCCACATCCCAAGTGGTGGAGGTGTAGAGCGTGGCATGCGCCAAATCGAAGCTGGGATAGCTGTAGCGGCATTTTTCTAAATCGACGAGGTAGGCGCGTTCTGCTGCTTCCTCTTTTGCGATCACGAAATTGCCCGGATGCCCGTCAAACGCGATCAAGCGGCGCAGAGGGCGAGCGCTGCCCAGGCACAGCGCTTGAAACCGCGCCAACTCTGTTTGAATCGCGCTGCCACGCTCGGCGCAAGGTCAGCTTGCGGCAGAAAAGCGGCTTGTGCGCTCACCTCATCCCACATCGCTTGCAAAGGATCGGGTGCGTTGAGCAGTGGTGCGCGTGAGGCTTCGGGCGGCAAATTGATGCGGTGCAATGCCGCCATGCTGGATGCCATAAGAGCTAGGTCTTGCGGTAACTGCGCAGCTCGCCCCAAAATTTCTTGCACCATCAGCGCCCCGCGCGGCAATCTCGCGCAGGGCGTGATGATGCGTAAGCACTGCGGTGCAAATCCGGCGGCGCTGGCTCGATGAAAACAAGCTTGCTGATACTGCAAATTCTCCAGCGCTGGCAATTGCATCTGGCTTTGTTTCGGAATACGAGCAAGCAGCCCAGTGCCTGCCAAGCGAATGTGATCATGCGCTAAACCTTTGGCCTTGAGGGGTTCGAGATGAGCCTGCGTCCAAGCGGTTTGTGCAGGAAATTTCTCGCTCAGCGCGGCTCGCAGAGCTTGGATGAGCTGATGGGTGTGGGTGGTCACAGGAAAAACGTGGCGAAAATTATTTGATCGTGATTGTGCATGACTCAATGCAGCTTTCGGCATGGGTGGCTTGAGTTGAGTTTTTAGAATCGCCCATGGTTCAAAAAAATTCGTTCAAAGCGCCACAGTTGCAGGATGTGATTGACAAGATTGCTTTGCAAGCTCAGCCTTTGTATGGGCAAGGCAAGGTGGCGAATTACATCCCAGCCTTGGCTCGCGTGCCGCCGCAGCAATTTGGCATGGCCATCGCTTTGCTTGATGGGCAAGTGGTGTCCACGGGGCAGGCGCAGGTGCCGTTTTCAATTCAAAGCATTTCCAAGCTGTTTACGTTCGTCTTGGCTTTGAAAATGTCGGGCGATGCGCTGTGGAAGCGCGTGGGGCGCGAGCCTTCGGGGGCGGCGTTTAACTCGATGGTGCAGCTCGAAACTGAGCAGGGCATTCCGCGCAATCCCTTCATCAATGCCGGCGCTTTGGTCATCACGGATATGCTCACTTCGCGCTTTGCGCATCTGGACATTGCCCTGCTCGGCCTCTTGCGCCGCTTGAGCGACAGCCCCGATCTGAATTGGGACATGCAGACGGCCAAATCCGAGCGCGAAACGGCGCATCGTAATATGGCGCTCGCTTATTTCATGAAGAGCTATGGCAATTTTGTGAATGAACCCGAGCTGGTGCTGGATAACTATTGCCGCCAATGCGCTACTGAGATGAGCTGTATCCAACTGGCCAAAGCCTCCATTTTTTAGCCAATGCGGGGCTGGACATCACTGCCCAAGCCACGGCGGGCGAGCAATTCTTAAGCGCCGATGAAGCCAGACGCGTCAACGCACTGCTGCTGACCTGCGGCGCATACGATGCTGCGGGTGATTTTGCTTACCGCATTGGGCTGCCCGTGAAAACGGGCGTGGGTGGCGGCATTGTGGCCATCGTGCCAGGTGTGGGCACGGTAGCGGTATGGAGCCCTGAGCTGGATGCCAAAGGCAATTCAGTGCTCGGTGCGTTTGCTTTAGAGCAATTGGTGCAGCGCACGGGTTGGAGTCACGATTGAATCTAGCTGCTAGTTTCAGCCAATCAAAGCCTGCGCAAACTCTAGCGCATCAAAAGTTTCCAAATCTTCCAGCTTTTCGCCGACCCCGATGAAGTACACGGCCATTGGCTGCGTTTGCTTTTTCTCAGCTTGCTCGCGCGCCCACAGCGCAATCGCGGCGAGCACGCCGCCTTTGGCTGTGCCGTCTAGTTTTGTGATGATGAGGCCTGTGAGCTGCAAGGCTTGATCGAAGGCTTTGACTTGGGCGAGGGCGTTTTGGCCGGTGTTGCCATCGATCACCAACAAGGTTTCATGCGGCGCTGTGGCATCGGCTTTGGTGATCACTCGCTTGATCTTGGCGATTTCTTCCATCAAATGGAGCTGGGTAGGCAGGCGGCCTGCGGTATCAACCATCACCACATCGCGCCCTCGCGCTTTGCCAGCGGTGACGGCATCGAAGGCCACGGCGGCTGGGTCTGCGCCTTCTTGGCTGACGATTTCGACGTTGTTTCTGTTCGCCCACACAGCAAGCTGCTCTTTGGCTGCGGCGCGGAAGGTGTCTGCCGCAGCGAGCAACACGCTAGAGCCCTGATGGCTGAGATGCCAAGTGAGCTTGCCAATCGACGTGGTTTTTCCAGCGCCATTCACGCCGGCAATCATCATCACCGTCGGCTTGTGTTCTCCCACGGGCAGGGCTTTTTGCAAGGGCGCGAGCAAATCGGCCAACGCCTGCGCGAGCAGGGCTTTGACGGCGCTGGGCTCGGTCGCCTTGGCCTCTTTCACGCGCTTTTCAAATCTTGCAGCAAATACTGCGTGGCCGGCACGCCTGCATCGCTCATGAGCAACGCCGCTTCCAACTCTTCATACAGCGCATCGTCAATCTGCGTGCCGGTGAACACGGTGGCAATCGAGCTGCCGGTTTTGCGCAGGCCGTTTTTGAGTTTGTCCATCCAGCTTTTGCGGGGAGTCTCTGAAACAGTGTTTTTGAGGTCATTTAGATCGCTGGCCGGCATAGAATCTGCGCTGAGTGCTATGGAATCAGGAGCATTTGAGGGGCTAATTGCTTGCGCAGTCTGGGGCACAGCAGGAGTGAGCGGGGTGCTCGCATCCAAGGCAGTTGCGGTTTCAGCGGGTTTTTTCTTGAAAAACGAGAACATGGAGACTTTCTACAATCCTAGGATTCTATGAAACCTCCAAGCGCTCTTAAATCCGCGTCCAAACTCGCCTTGGCCGCCCACATGCAAAAGGCTGGCGAAGTCCGCTTGATCGGCGGACAATGGAAGCGCAGCAAGCTCCCTGTGCTCAGCAAACCCGGCCTGCGCCCTACGCCGGATCGCGTGCGCGAGACGCTGTTTAACTGGCTGGGGCAGGATTTGAGCGGTCTCAATTGCGTCGATGCCTTCGCAGGCTCTGGCGCACTTGGCTTTGAAGCGGCTTCGCGCGGCGCGGCAGACGTGCTGCTAGTCGAGCAAGATGCGCAACTGGCCGCACATTTGCAAGCTCAAGCGCAGAGGCTTAAAGCCACGAATCTGCGCATTCAACGCGGCGATGCTTTGCAAATTCTGCGCAGTTTAAAGACTGCCAGCGTGGATGTGATTTTTCTCGATCCACCCTTCGCTTCAGGCCTGTTTTTAGAAGCAATTCGGGCAGCAGCCGGCGTATTATCTGCGCGAGGTGCTATCTATTTAGAAGCGCCGGAGAGCTGGAATGATGAGCAATTAGCGCCACTGGGTTTGCATACCGTCAAACAAGGCAGGGCGGGTACAGTGCATTTTCATTTGTTGCAAAAACTTGCTATATCAAGCGCTGAATGATTCAAGCGACAACGATTCACAGCTTGATCTTCCCCGTCAAAATATCTTTGTACATCACCCAATCGCCCATGAAGGAATACAGCGGGCGCTTGAAACTCGCGGGGCGGTTGTGCTCAAAACCGAAATGGCCGATCCACGCGAAGCCGTAGCCGCAGAGCAAGCCCGCGAGCAGCCAAAGAAAATTGCCTGAGACAGCTAGCATCAGCAAGCAACCCAAGGACAGAGAGCTGCCCACAAAATGCAGCCGCCGGCAGGTTGGGTTGCGATGCTCGGTCAAGTAAAACGGATAAAACTCAGCAAAGCTCTGCACTGTTTTCAAATCAGGCGAACGCTCTTGGGTGGTGTCAATCGTGGTGTGGAAGCTGGTCATGGCTGTCTCCTTATTCGTTGAGAGAATTATTCGTCATCCCCGCCAAAAATACCTCCCGCAATACCGCCGCCGAGCAGTGCCGTACCGCCCAGAATCGAGCCTTCTTCTCGGCTGCCGCCTCGCTGTGGCGCTGCAGCGAAGATGCGGCTGGCTAGGCGGCTGAAGGGTAAGCTTTGCAGCCACACGGTGCCGCCCGATGCGCCGCCAGTGAGTTTGGCAAAGAACAAGCCCTCGCCACCAAACAGCGCCGTTTTTGATTTTGCCGACGTATTGAATTTCAAAATTCACATTCGGCGTGTAGGCCACCACACAGCCGGTATCGACCAAAAGCGTCTGGCTGGGGGCGAGTTCGCGTTTGACCACAGTGCCGCCTGCATGCACGAAGGCCAGACCATCGCCTTCGAGCTTTTGCATGATGAAGCCTTCGCCGCCGAAAAAACCCACGCCGAGCTTTTGCTGAAACGCAATGCCTAGGCTCACGCCGCGCGCTGCGGCCAAGAACGCATCTTTTTGGCAGAGCAGCGTGCCGCCCAGTTCGCGCAGATTCATGGGCAAATTTGCCGGGTAGGCGGCTGCAAAGCGACAGCGCTGCTTGGCCTGCGCTTGGTTGGCTG